>DIFQ01000044.1 GCA_002419215.1 Syntrophaceae bacterium UBA5744 | reverse complement strand
GCACAACAAACCCGGAAGACCCTTACTTTGTAAGGCATGAATAGAGGCGGTGGAATCTACACAAGAAAATGCGGTAACTCCCCGAACCCTCCACAATGCTGCTTCCCGGTTCTGTAATTCCTCCATGGCAAATATTTATATCTGTAATCTGCATGACGGGCATCTTGTCAGACAGGCAACAAAATACCGCAATAGCGTCATTCCCGCGAAGGCGGGAATCCACAAATGACTGGATACCGGATCAAGTCCGGTATGACACGGTTGCGATGTTTAGTAGCCGCAGTAATAATCGCTTTGAAGAGCAGGAGGCGAAGCCGATCAGCCGGCAGGACTTGATTGGAGCAGAGTGAGTTGAACCCTGCGCTCAGGAACGGGTCAAGGATCGAATGAATGATCGTCTTTCCCCCCGAAGAGGACGACGGAAATACCGATCAGTAAAATCGCCAGCAGGTTGATCGCATCGCTCTCATCGAGAAAGGTGATCCGGCTGCCGAACACGTTTGACAGCCAGACATAGACCATCCACATTCCCATCAATTCGATGAAATCAGGCAGATGGACGGACCATTCCCGCTCGCTGAACAGCGTGGCGAAGTGTTTCACCACCCCGAGGATCAGGAAAAGGATGAAGGGAATGCCGGAAATCTCTGCGAGCGTACTCATGAAGGCACCCATGGGCGTACGATCCATAGAGGCAAGCAAAGAATAAAGACACTACAGTGAGGTTCGTCGATGTAACGCTGAAATGACTCACGGGTTGATGAACGAAGAGAACTGCAACGCCGACTCTGTAATATAAAATTAGCAGGGTATATTTTCTTGTCAAGCCGGATTTTGCTCAACCGGTCTGCCATGCCATGGTCATGTCCCCGTCCGGACGGGGTTTTTTGCGATAAGACTTCAGATTTGCCTGATTTTTGCAATAAACGGGGAGGGAGGCATCATGAAAAAGCTGAAGCTCCTGGGATACGTATCGGCTGCCCTCATCTCTGTCATTTTGAGTCCCTTGCCCTCTTTTGCCGCCGACTGCAACAGGCCCCCTTCGGGGTCGGGCAGCAGCTGGGCGCGAGCCTACGAGCAGTGGTGCCGCGATTGTTGCGGCAGCGTATCCGGCAGCGGCATGAGACTGCGATGCAACCCCGGCTCCAACTGGGGATGCCGAAGCTCCCGGGGGTCGGGCTCGTCTTCCTATGGCTCCCAGCCCGGTTATTCCCCTCAGCCGGAATACGACCACGAGGCTGAATACCAGCGCCAGCAGGAAGCCGAAAGGCAGAGGCAGCGGGAGCTTGAAGAGCAGCGCAAAAGGGAGGAAGAAGAAGCCCGGCGCAGGCAGGAGGAATTCGAGCGGAACAAGCGCGAAGCCCTGAACAGCATGAAAGGCATTACCGAAAACGAGTTGGGCCTCAAGGGTTCCAATACAGGCGAACTGGGCCTGAAAGGTGTCGGGGATACGGGGACCGGCCTCGGTCTCAAGGGGATGGGCGATTCCTCCGTTGTCGACCTCCGAGACAAGAAGAAACCTTATGAAATGGACCTCAACGTAGTCAAGGGCGTCAATATAAGCAATGTCACGGTCCAGAAAGGGGTGCCGAACCCCAAGCAACTGCGCCGGGAGCTCCTGGTCAATTTGTCTGATACGGTTCTTAAACGCAACGGACAGCCGAACAGGCAAGCGCAGGATATTTTAAGGTCATTCAAGACCAAGGAACCGCCAAACCCGATCAAGAATATTGCCGAGCTGGCCCCTGGCGATGTCGTATTGATCGCACCGTGGCCGCTGAAGGACCGAAAAAAGGAAGGTTACTGGGAAGTCGGGGTAAGCAACGGCATAAACTTGTTGGATAAATGGGGCTCGAACAACTGGAGCTCCCCGGCATCCCATGCCGCGATTTATCTGGGAGTGCGGAACGGGAAGCGCTTTTACCTGGACAACACCGGCAAGGGCCCGATGATCAAAGAGGAAAAATATTTTCTGCAGGAATATGGCGCGCGCAAGATGGATGTGGCCACGCTCGTCGGCCAGCCGCTTTCGAGGCATGAAGGTGACGAGATGTGGAAAGGCGCAAAGGAAATGATCAAGACGACGTCGTACGGGCCCTCGAAATTTCCCAATCTGAGCGGAGATGCCGGCATGGTCTGCTCGGAGGCCGCCCGGTGGTTGCTTATGCGGGCGGGTCGAAAAGTGCCGGAAACACGAAGCGAGAGCAAAAAAATTCTGGGGAAAGATACCGGCTTGAGCAAAAAGCAGTTCGTCGACTTCAGCCCGTCCGATTTTTATGAGGAGCAGCAGTATTTCGTCGTTCACCAGTTATCCATTCAGCAGAAGGCAGGGGAGAACCGATGAAAAAATTGGCATTCATAATCCTGTTGGCATTGATCGTAAGTCTACCCTGTGCCGCTCAGGCCCAGTCTCCCCAGCAGACCCTCAATCAACACATGGCCGAATTGCAGAAAAACCCCAACGACTATGCCCTGCGCGAGAAGATCATCAATCATGTGCAGGCGATGAGGCCGGTCCCGGCGATACCCGAGGAAGCCAGGCGGTTCATGAACCGCGGGATGGCGGCAGCCGAGGGAGCCAGGACGGAAAGCGATTACAGGGATGCCATCCAGGAATTCCAGAAGGCGGTGAACATCGCGCCCTGGCTCGGCAGCGGCTACCGAAACCTTGCAGTTGTTCAGGACAAGGCGGGCCAGTATGTACAGGCGCTGCAGAACCTGAAGCTCTACCTCCTGACCAATCCCCCGGCGGCTGATGCCGAGGCGGCGAAAACATTGATGGACAAGATCGAATATCGACAGGAAAAGGCAGCCAAGGAATCGAGCCCGGCGGCCATTGCAGCGAAAAAGCAAAAGGAGTTCGAAGATTGGCTCAAGAAGATTGACGGAAGGCGGTACACCTATAGAGATTCCTTCGAAAGAATCACCCAGATATTGGATGTGAAGGGCAGGACCCTCATACGCGGATTTAACGTTGAGCCTAACTCGCCCGTGCACGGCCCGCGTGGCTATACTGAATTCAAGCGTTACGAGATTCGTGGCCGTGTGGTGGAGGGGCCAGTGATAAGTGCTCCTCCGGAGATTATTTCAACACAGCACATTTTTACAATCAGTGAAGACGGCGAAAAGATCCACATGGAGTGTCGTCTTGGCAGAGGCAAAGGACGTGAATACGATTACTACTGGCAAAGATAAGGACACGAAAATCACGAAATAAACAGCAGAAAGAATGTAATCATGAAAAGGATATGTCCGGCAACATTACTGACAGTTATTCTTTTGTGCGCTTTCATATCCGCCGCACAAGCCCAAACTCCCCAGCAGACTTTCAACCAATACGTCGCCGACCTGCAGAAGAACCCGGGCGACTACGCCCTGCGGGAGAAGATCATCAAGCATGTTCAGACGATGAGGCCGGCGCCGGCCGTTCCGGAAGAAGCCCGCCGCCAATACGTCATGGGCAAGACCCTGTTCGAGGACGCCAAGAATGTTCAGGATTTCAAGGATGCGATCGAGAAATTCAGGAAAGCCCTGCTCATTGCCCCCTGGTGGCCTGAGGCAAACAGGGATCTCGGCATGGCTCTGCAGGCTGCCCAGGAGTACGCCGAAGCCATCAGGGCCTTGAAACTGTACATCGCGACCAACCCCGGGGAGGAACTTTCCCGCCGGGCCCAGAATGAGATCTACAAGATTGAAGCAAAGCAGGAAAAAGCGACAAAAGAATCCTCGCGGCAGGCCCAGGCCGCAGCTGCGCCGAAGCAGAACTCGTTCGAAGACCTGCTCAGGAAGATAGACGGCAGGAGATATACTTGTACAGAAAGCAGCGGGTTAACGTCTGTTTTGGACGTAAGGGGACGAATTATTGTGCGGGGAACCATTGAAAATGGCCGTTACCTTGAATGGACTGGAGAGGCCTCGCGTGTCGAGATTAGAGGACGCGAAACCACCGTCCCACTCTACTACCGACCGTTCAAGGTTAACGCTGTATCAATGACCTTTTTAATCAGCGAAGATGGCTATAGCATAACCGGACGAACCAGGTTTAGCGACGGCGATTCACGCGATTACATCCATCTCTGGCAAAGATGAAGAGGGCAAGGATGAAAAAGATATACCATGCAGCATCGTTGGTATTCATGATCATACTTGTATGTATATCTGCTGTACAGGCACAGTCCCCCCAGCAGACCCTGAATCAATACGTCGCAGACCTCCAAAAGAACCCCAACGACTATGCCCTGCGCGAGAAGATCATCCGGTACGTGCAGACGATGAAGTCGAAACCGGCCGTGCCGGATGAAGCGCAAAAGTATATGGATCGAGGCTTGGCGGCCATCGAAGGTGGCAAAGGAGAAGAAGATTTCAGGGCGGCAAGCGCCGAGTTCTCGAAAGCTGTCAATCTCGCTCCCTGGCTGGGGGATGCATATCGGAACCTTGCCATCGCCCAGGATAAATCCGGACAGTACGACGCGGCGTTGAAAAATCTTCGCCTCTATCTGCTGACTTCCCCTTCGCCCGCTGATGAAGCGTGGGCAAAGTCACTTATCAACAAGGTCGAGTATCGAAAAGAAAAGGCGGCCAAGGAACCATCCCGCCAGACCGCGGTGGCGCTGAAGCAGAACACGTATGACGACCTGCTCAGGAAGATTGACGGGAGAAGGTATCGGGAGACCAGAGGCGGGCCTGTCATCATAGAGGTGCGGGGCAAATATCTTGTGCCGACAGGGTCAGGGGTTTCTGGAGGGCCGTGGGAAATCAAAGGGCGCAGCGCGTCCACACCGCGAGTGATGCAACCGCCCCCTCTTCCCGTGCAGACCACTTATATCATCAGTGAAGACGGGGACAGAATTATTGAGCAGCGGTACTTCAGCGACGGCGATAAACTGGAATTTGTCTGGGCATGGCAAAGATAAGGGGATGCGACCATGAAGCGCAACATGGCTTGTTTCTGTGTCTTGATCATAGCAATACTCTCTCTGCCGGCCTTTTCAATCCATGCACAAACCTCAAATCCACAGCAGACCCTCAACCAATACGTTGCCGACCTCCAGAAGAACCCGGGCGACTATGCCCTGCGGGAGAAGATCATCAAGCACGTGCAGACGATGAAACCGGCGCCGGCGGTGCCCATTGAAGCGGAAAAGTTTGAGGGGCGGGCGGAGTTCGCCATCAAGAGCGCGAAAACCGAGGCGGACTTTTTCGATGCCGCGAAAGAGTATGAGAAAGCACTGCTCATTGCCCCGTGGGTCCCGGCCTGGTATTTCAACCAGGGAATCGCCTTTGAGAAGACCGGAAAACTGAAGGAGGCAAAGATGTGCTTCGAGTTCTACCTGCTTGCAGCGCCGAATGCCGGGGATGCGAGGGACGTCCGCAAGCGGATTGCCGGTCTTGAATACGCGATGGAGAAGGCCGCCAAGGAATCAAGCTCGCAGGCGACAGCAGAAAAGAAACAAATGACCGACGAAGAATTAATCAGGAAAATCAATGGCGCTCGGTACGCATACTCCTACCGTGATGAAACATATGGGGCAGGCGGAGAGAATACCATCGATGTTCGCGGAAATGAGGCTATATACGGTATCATTATAACGTGGACCCGAGATGGCAAGCCGATAGAAGGTTTTCCGTTTGGCGAGTGGAGGCAAACAAGCCGTGGCGCCGTAAGAGGGAGGCAAATCATTATACCGAACCAGTCCTGGTCCTACCGAAATGGCTCGTGGTTTCCGCACGAACCCATGATTTGCGCCATCGGCGAAAATGGAAGCACCTTGACCTGTAATCAGACCACTCAAACCAAGAGCCAGTTAACCACAACATATCGGCAGCAGAGATAATGGCCGCGAAACGGGATGGAGCATGGATAAGAGGAGAATAGCGATGCAGCGTAAAGTATTGATGATTTCATGTGCCGTCTCATTTCTGCTGTCCTGTGTTTCGATCTCAATAGCACAGGCCCAGTCTCCCCAGCAGACCCTGAACCAGTACGTTACCGACCTCCAGAAGAACCCCAACGACTATGCCCTGCGGGAGAAGATCATCAAGCACGTGCAGACGATGAAGCCGAAGCCTGCTATTCCGGAAGAGGCCAGAAGGCATTTCATCGAGGGCAACACGCTGCTCAAGGCTGCAAAGGACCCGAGAGGCTACGGGCTGGCCCGTGACGCCTACCGGCAGTGCCTGCTTGTCGCCCCGTGGTGGGCGGACGCCTATAACAACTATGCCGTCGCCCTGGAACTCTCCGGTCAGTTCGATGAAGCGGTCAACGCCTTGAAGCTCTACATCGCGACGAATCCGGGAGAAAGCGAGTCCAGAAAGGCGCAAGACAAGATCTACGAAATCGGCGCAAAGAAGAAAATCGCCGTGCAGGAGAAAGAACCGTCGCATCCGAAAGCGGTTTCGACACCGCAGCCGAACACATTCGAAGACCTGCTCAGGAAGATCGACGGCAGGCGCTATGCAACCCGGGACAGGGGGCGTCAGGTGCTGCTGGATGTAAAAGGGCGGGCATTCGTGCTCGGTTGCATAGAAGATGATCGCAGCTATACAGAACTCTACCGCAGCGAGATCCGGGGACGTGAATTCACCGAACCGGTGTACAGCAACATCTCCCGTGATATTGCCAGAATCGTGGAGCGTTACTGGAGCATCAGTGAAAGCGGGGAGAGCATCACCTTGCGAGCCCGATGGAGCAGCGGCGAGGTCGAGCAATTGACATACCGCTGGCAACGATAGAGACAGTAACGTTTTCAAACATACAGCAGGAGTATTCAAACCATGAAGAAAATAGTGCGGGCAGCAGTATTGGCATTAGCGCTCTTGCTCGTTCTCCCGTTTTCTGTGCAGGCACAGTCTCCCCAGCAGACCCTGAACCAGTACATCGCCGACCTGCAGAAGAACCCGGGCGACTACGCCCTGCGGGAGAAGATCATCAAGCATGTTCAGACGATGAGGCCGGCGCCGGCAGTACCGCAAGAGGCGGAAAAGTTCGAGGGGCGGGCGGAGTTCGCCATCAAGAGCGCGAAAACCGAGGTGGACTTCCTCGATGCCGCGAAAGAATATGAAAAGGCACTGCTCATCGCCCCGTGGGTGCCGGCCTATTACTTCAACCAGGGAATCGCCTTTGAGAAGGCCGGAAAACTGAAGGAAGCAAAGCGGAGTTTCGAAATGTACCTGCTTGCCGCGCAGAATGCCCAGGACGCAAGGGACGTCCGCAAACGTATTGCAGGTCTTGAATACGCGATCGAGAAAGCGGCAAAAGAGACATCCCGACAGGCTATCATCGCGCCTGAACATAAGAAGTCTGACGACTGGCTTATGAAAATGGATGGCAGAAGATTTGTCATGCCGACGGGAACCGGCGTGACCATGATCTATGATGTGAAAGGCAAAATCCTCGTGTACGGATCCCTATACAACAATCAATATACGGAAAAGGATCGTGCCGAGATCCGGGGCCGCGAGATGAACATAGCGGATCCAAGACGAATCATCGGAGGACCTGTAGCGGCATGCAAGATTATTTTCAGTGAAGATGGCTCCCATATCACTCAGCGGGTGCGGTACAGCGATGGTGATGTGCGAGATTATGTCTATCGATGGCAAAGATAGAGGTACGATCATGAAAAGCAAGCTTGCCTGCCAGTGCGCGCTACTTATCGCATCCGCATTTCTAACCGTCTTTACTGTTCATGCACAGTCCGTGAATCCTAACGAAACCCTGAGACAGTACGTCGCCGACCTTTAGAAGAATCCCAACGACTACGCCCTTCGGGAGAAGATCATCCGGCACGTGCAGACGATGAAACCGGCGCCGGCGGTGCCCGAGGAGGCGAAAAGACATCTCGTGCGAGGCAAAGCGGCATTCAAAGGTGCAAAAGAAGCCAGGGATTTCAATGATGCGGCCGATGAGTTCAAAAAAGCCTTGCTCTATGCGCCGTGGCTTGCCGAGGGCTATTATAATCTAGGCGTTATTCAGGACAAGGCGAGCGATTACGATGATGCGATGAAAAACCTGAAATTCTATCTCATCGCCGCTCCCAAGGCTCCCGATGCCGAAAAGGTCAAAGAACTGATTTACGAGATCGAATACCGGAAGGATAAAGCCGCAAAGGACAAGGAAGCGGCATCAAGGAAAGTGGCCGAAGACAAGCGGGCACAGCAGGAGGCTGCCGCCAGGAAGCAGGCAGAGTTCCTCGGCAGAATCAACGGTGCTCGTTATGCATACTATTTCTGGGGGACGCGCGGTGATACGGGTGCCCGTGCAGAGCATGTCATCACGCTTGAAGTCAGAGGCGATACAATGATCCAGGGTCAGGGCCTTGCAAACGGCCGGGATTGGTCTCTTGACTCTATGATGGCATTCAAAATTGATGGGCGAATACTTCGCTGTTTCATGAATGGTAAAGCCCTTCCGGAAAATGATGGAATCATTTCGGATGACGGGAGCACAACAACCGTTGGACAAGTCGCCGTGTTCAAGCGCGTGCGGTGAGGCACCTAAGAACGCCTCATGCCTATTCGCGGATGCCTTTCCGTGGCCGCTTGCTTGACGGATCGTAGGAAAAAAGTTATACGTTACAAAAATGTAATCGTCTTCGGGGTCCAGAATTCGTTCTGGAGGGAACCGGGATATGGTCGGGCCGCCGTCTCATGCTGAGGTTGCGGCCTTAACGTTTGTCCTCAAGGAGGCACCCGTGAGCGAAAGGCAGATCTGGATCACCACATTCGACCTGGAGAGGCTGAGCAGTCTCATAGACGGGGTCCGGGCGACGGGCCCGCAGAAAAAGGCATACCTGGGCGAGTTGGAGAAGGAACTCGAGCGAGCCAGGGTGGTGGATCCTGAGAAAATCCCTGGCGATGTCATCACGATGAACTCGGTCGTCCGAATCCGGGATCTCGAGTCGGGTGAGGAAATGCAGTACACGCTGGTCTTTCCCTCCGATGCCCGTATCGAGGAAGGCAGGATATCCATCCTCTCTGCTCTCGGCACGGCGCTGATCGGTTACCGGGTCGGGGACACCATCGAGTGGAAGGTCCCCTCGGGACAGAAACGTTGGAAAGTCGAAGGGATTCTCTATCAGCCGGAGGCTTCCGGTCATTACGATCGCTGACATCGCCCCGCCGATCGGGCCACGAAGAAAGGATTTGCACCGTGGCGAAAGACATCAGCAAGAAGCAGCTCGGGCAGGAAGTGACGGCGCTGCGCCGGACTGTCGAGGAGCTGGAAAAGACGGTAAGCGAGCTCGGGCAGGCGGAGGCCGCATCCAGGAGAGCGGCCGAGAAGTACCGTGTCATCGCGGACAACACCTATGACTGGGAATTCTGGCTCGGTCCGGACGCCCAGTTCATTTACACCTCGCCTTCCTGCGAGCGGACCTCCGGCTATCTTGCCGGGGAGTTCGAGGCCGACCCGACGCTCTTCTACCGGGTGATTCACCCGGAGGATCTGCCCCGCGTGTCGGAGCACATGAACCGGAGGAAATTCGAAACCGGTCTCGCCGAAATCGAGTTTCGGATCGTCCGCCGGGACGGGGCCGAGCGATGGGTCGCCCTTGCCTTTCAGCCCGTCTATGACGGGGAATCCCGTTTTCTGGGCACTCGCTGCAGCAACCGCGACATCACCGCGCGAAAGCTCGCCGAGGCGGAGCGCGAGAAACTCATCGGCGATCTCCGTGATGCCCTGTCGCGCGTAAAGCTGCTCAGCGGCCTGCTGCCGATCTGCGCCTCCTGCAAGAAGATTCGCGACGACAGGGGCTACTGGAACCAGATCGAGTCCTATATCCGTGACCACTCGGAGGCCAATTTCAGCCACGGGATCTGTCCCGAGTGTGCGCGAAAGGAATACCCGGAGCTCTTTGCAGAGACGTCAAAGAGGAAAAGGGAGAAATAGGCCCGCAAGGCCGGGGTTGACGGATGTGCCGTCCTGGCATAGGATTGCCCTGCCATGAAGAGAACCCTTGCGGCAATCGTGATCCTTTTCTGCCTCGCGGCGCCGGCCTTCGGGGCTTCGCCCGTCAGGATCGTTTCCCTTGCCCCCAACATCACGGAGATCCTCTATGACCTGGGCCTCGAGGAGCGGGTCGCGGCGGTGACCGACTACTGCGACTACCCGCCTGCCGTGAAGACCAAGCCGCGGGTGGGCGGTTTCACGAACCCCTCGCTCGAGGCCATCGTCGGCGCGAAGCCCGATCTCGTGATCCTGACCGACGACGGCAACCCGAAGGCCATCTATAACCGCCTCAGGGACCTCGGAATTCCCTGCCACGTCTTCAAGCCCCGCCGGTTGAAGGAACTGCCCGGGGGCATCCGGGAACTGGGTGTTGCGCTGGGTGTCGAAAAGGATGCCTCGGCGCTTGCGGGCCGGATCGAAAAGGACATGGCGGCCCTGGGGAAAAAGGCCCGGCAGAAACGAGTCCAGCCCCCGAAGTCGGCCCTCTTCATCATCCAGCCCGAGCCCATCGTCGTGGCCGGCCCGGGCACGCTCATCCACGAGGCCTTCGGTATTCTCGGCATCCGCAATGCCGCGGCAGACGGGACGGACAAGTACCCCAAGTTCTCCCTCGAGGAGATTATCCACCGCTCGCCCGATTTCATCCTCGCCGGGCAGGGCTTCATGTCCGGCGGCGGCATCGAGCGCCTGAAGGAACGGCTTCACATGCTGCCTGCCGTCAAGGAGGGAAGGGTCTGCGTCGTCACCGAGCGGCTCTACCGCCTCAGCCCCCGGGCCGTGGCCGGGATCGAGGAAGTGGCGGCCTGCGTCTCGGGTCGTTAGCCCTCTGAAATGCTTCGTCATTATCCGCTCTTCTTCACTTCCGATCCTCCTGGCTTCCCTCCTTTCTTGGGCCTTGACAAAGCCCCGGTGCTCTGTTAGTGGGAAGGTATCCAAGGGGGTGGGCAGATGGAAGAGGGGTGAAATGCCCCCGCTGCCCCGCAGCCGTGATGGGAACGAAATCCCAATGCGCCACTGTCATGGTCACCATGATGGGAAGGCGGGAGAGTAGGTCGCCCTGAGCCGGAAGACTGGTCCACCCCGTTAGCCTCGAGGGAGGTTGCGGTGACCCGGTTCTTCCTTTTCACATTTCTTCTGGCCGTTCCGGCAATCGTCCTTTCCGTCGCAGCGAAAATCGAGACGGGCAAGGCGGTGACCCCGCTGAGGGTGAGCCGCGTCTGTGCCCTGCTTTTCGGCGTCTTTCTGGCCGTGGCGGCCATCGCCGCCATTACCGGCCCCCACCGGATTGATCTGCTTTCGCTTCTGAGGCAGGACGGCGCCGCGGCCTCGCCCGAGCACACCATCGTCTTCTCCGTCCGCATCCCCCGGATCATTCTGGCCGCCATCGTAGGCGCCACCCTGTCCACGGCGGGCGCCGTGTTCCAGGGGCTGCTGCGCAACCCCCTTGCCGACCCCTACATCCTCGGGATCTCCGGGGGGGCCGCCGTGGGAGCCGTTCTCGGGATCATCGCCGGGCTGGACTTTCTGCCCTTCGGCATCCCCGTCCTTGCCTTCCTGGGCTCTCTCGTCACCATCGTGCTCGTCTTCGGCGTGGCCGGCAAGAGGCGGGAGTCCCAGTCCGGAACGCTCCTGCTCTCGGGGGTCATCGTGAACGCCTTCTGCACGGCGGCCATCATGTTTCTCATCTCCACGGCCTCGGGAACGCGCCTGCACGGGATCATGTTCTGGCTCATGGGGGACCTGGGGCTCGCCGACACCAGCCAGACCCTCCTGGGGGGCGTTGCCCTGCTGGCGGGGTTCATCGTGATCTATCTCCATGCCCGGGACCTGAACCTGCTCGTCATCGGCGAGGAGCAGGCCCTGCAGCTCGGCGTCGACGTCGAGAAGACCCGGAGGGTGCTCTTCTTTGCGGCCTCCTTCATCACGGCGGCCGCCGTGTCGCTCTCGGGGCTCATCGGTTTCGTGGGGCTTCTCGTGCCTCACATCATCCGGATGATATTCGGCTCGGACTTCCGGCTGCTGCTGCCGGCGAGCTTTCTCTTCGGCGCGACCTTCCTCGTGGCCGCCGACACGCTGGCCCGCACGGCTCTCGGGCCGAGCGAGCTCCCCGTGGGGGTGATCACGGCCCTTTTCGGGGCGCCCTTTTTCATCTACCTGCTGAAGAAAACGGAGGCCGGCCGATGCCGCTTCTGAGAGTCGACAACGTGAGCTTCCGATACGGCGAGCAGTGGGTCCTCCGGGGGATCGACTTCGCTGTCGAGAAAGGGGATTTCCTCGGTATCATCGGGCCCAACGGCTCCGGGAAGACGACGCTGCTGCGGGTGATCGACGGGATCCTCGCACCCCAGGAGGGGTCGGTGCTGCTCGAGGGGGCGGAAATCGGAAAGCTGCGGCGGGAGGCCCTGGCCCGCTCCGTGGCCGTCGTGCCGCAGTACTCGGCCCTTGCCTTTCCCTTCTCCGTGGAGGAGGTCGTGCTCATGGGAAGGGCGCCGCATCTCGGGCGCTGGCGCTTCGAAGGCGACGAGGACCACCGCATCGCCCGCAAGGCCATGGAAATGACGGACACGCTCGGCCTTGCCGCGAGGGACATGGAGTCTCTCTCCGGCGGCGAGCGCCAGCGGGTGCTCATCGCCCGGGCCCTGGCCCAGGAGCCGCGGCTCATGCTCCTGGACGAGCCCACGGCCTTCCTGGACATCCGGCACCAGGTGGACTTCTTCGACCGCATCCGGTCGCTCAACCGCGACCGGGGGCTCACGGTCATCGCCGTGACCCACGACATCAACCTGGCCGCCCACTACTGCGACCGGATCATCCTGCTGAAGGACGGGCGCATCGGGGCGGCAGGGCCCGTCGAGGCCGTCATCACGGAAGAGAACATCCGGAAGGCTTACGAGACCCGGGTCATGGTGGACCGGCACCCCGGAACGGGATCGCCGAGAATCACACTCACTTGAAGAAGTGGGGGAAGTGAAAGAAGTGCCTGAGTGTCTGAGTGAACAAAAAGATAAGACGGGATTCCTCTTCACTTTTGCACTCAAACACTTAGACACTCAGACACTGTTTTTAAGCCGTTGGGGAAGGAAGCCGGTCGAAGTCCGGCGCTGCCCCGCAACTGTAGGCGGAACGAAATCCGCAGCAAGGCCACGGGCCCCCGGCACAGGGGGCCTGGAAGGCGCGGAGAGTAGGGGGCCGCAAGCCAGTATACTTGTCCGGCGGCGCGAACCACATCATTTCCCGAGGGGGAAGGAGGAGTCATCATGAAGGTTTCTTTGCAGAGGGGTTTGGTTTTTATCGTCTTGCTCGTCGCGTGGGGGATCGCGGCGCCGGGTTCCGCTTATTCGCAGGCGGCCCCGGAGACCGCCCGGCCCGAGTACCGGATGGGCGAGGTGGTCGTCACGGCCACCCGCGACGCCCAGGAAGTCCGTAAAGTCCCTGCCAACGTGACCGTCATCACCGCCGACGACATCCGGAAATCGGGCGCCACGAGCGTTCCCGAGGTCTTGACGGGGCTTGTGGGCATGAACGTCACCAGCTACAGCGGCAATGCCTCCCAGTCCATCGTGGACATGCGGGCCTTCGGCACCGAGGCGGGCTACCTTCGACACGTGGTCATGCTCGACGGCAGGCGCCTGAACCGTCCCGACATCGCGGGGCCGAACTGGCTCGAAATCCCGCTCTCGGAGATCGAGCGGATCGAGGTCGTGCGGGGAGCCAACAGCGTTCTCTACGGGGATTCGGCCATCGCCGGCTCCATCAACATCATCACCAAGCGGGGCGAGGGAAAGCCGAAGGGGGATGCGACCTTCATCGGCGGAAGCTACAACACCTACAACGGCCGCGCCGGCGTCCGGGGCTCGGCCGACAAGGTCTATTACGCGCTCAACGGCGAGGTCCTCACGAGCAGCGGGTACCGGGACCGCTCGAAGTTCACCACGGAGGGCGCAGGCGGCAGCGTCGGCTACAACCCCACCGACGCCCTCGACGTCTCCCTGGGGATTACTTACAACAAGACCGACAACCAGTTCCCGGGCGCCCTCACGAAAGCGCAGCTCGACGCGAATCGCAAGCAGGCCCAGAACCCCGATGACGATGCGAGTTCGACCTTCTTCGACGCCAACCTTCTCGTCAAGACCATCCTGGGCTCCTACGGACGCCTCGACGCCAACCTGATCTACGGCAGGCGGGAGGTAACCTCCAACTATGCCTCCTTCGCGTCCTTCACGAAGATCGACATCGACACGGTGGGCGCCACCCCGCGCTACATCCTCGACAAGAAACTCTTCGGCTTCGACAACAAGCTCACCGTCGGCTTCGATTTCTACAACGACAAGCTCGACAAGGACACCTTCGCGGACCGCTCGCAGGCAAGCAGGACCTACGAGGCGGAGCTCAAGAGGCAGACGATGGGTCTGTATGCCCGCGACGAGTTCAGTATCCTGAAGGACCTCATCCTGGCCCTCGGCGCACGGACGGAGCGGGCCGATGTAAACGGCAGCGAAACGAACCTCGCGACGGGTGTCAATGTCTTCGATGCCGAGAAAGTTCACAAGGGGACAGCCTGGGAGGGATCGCTCACGTACCTCTTCGGGGAGAAGTCGAAGGTGTGGGGAAAGTACGCCACGATCTACCGATTCCCCTCCCTGGACCAGCAGGCATCCTACTACGCCTTTCCCTTCGACAGCTTCCTGACGGACCTGGAAAAGGAGACGGGCAAGAGCTACGAAGTGGGTACGCAGGTCAGCCCCCTGAAGGATCTCAAGCTGGGGCTCACGTTCTACCTCATCGACATGGAGGACGAGATCAGCTACAACCCAGTCACGTTCCGAAACGAGAACCTGGACAAGACGAGGCACCAGGGCGTCGAGTTCTCTCTGGACTGGCAGTTCCGGAAACTGGCGCGGCTCTATGCCAACTACACGTTCCAGGAGGCCTTCTTCCGCGAGGGGGCCAACAAGGACAAGGACGTCCCGCTCGTGCCGAACCACATGGCCAATGCGGCCCTCGAGATCTACCTGCCCTGGAGCCTCACGCTGCGGCCAGAGGTCCGTTACGTGGGGGACCAGTACTTCGGCTCCGACAACGACAACAGCGCGACGAAACTCGACAGCTACACGCTCGTCAACCTCTACCTGCGCTATCAGCCCGACTGGAAGATGTTCGGCGTTGCGAAACCAAGCGCCTTCGTGGGGGTGGAAAACCTCACCAACAAGAGTTATGTCCCCGTGGGTTACGAGACCTTTGCGGGATTGAGCTATTACCCCGCTCCGGAGATGAACTTCCGGGGAGGGATTTCGCTTTACTTCTGACGCGCTGCGGGCGCAAGCCCCGGCAGGCTGTAAAACGGGTGGATCATGAATGTGACATCATTGAGCAGAGAGTGCCCCGCTGACCTGGGCCTGGCAATCCCCGGCCCCGCGGAGAGGGTCGTGCGGGAGGCCGTGCGCCGCCGCGGGAAGAGCATGCTTCCCGGCATCGCCCTGTCTGCGGTTCTGCATGCGGGAGTGCTGGCGTTCGTCCTGTTCGCCGTGGCAAACCCCTTTTTCAGCTTTCCCACGGCGGGCGACGAGGGGATCGTCCGGGTCTCCCTGGTGACGGTGATGCCCGGCCCCGAGAACGGAAACGGTGCCGCCGGAGCCGATGAGGTCAGGAAAAAGCCGGTCATCCACACGAAGAGCGCTCCCGCCATGGTTCCAAAGGCCATGGAAAAGACCGTCCTTGCCGAGGCGGTCGACAACCGTCCCGTGCAGCAAGAGACGATGGAGACGAGCGTCACTGTCGAGCCTGCGAAGGGAAGCGTTGCCGCGGCCGCCGCGGGCCGGG
>DIFQ01000050.1 GCA_002419215.1 Syntrophaceae bacterium UBA5744 | reverse complement strand
CGACGACGGCCAGGCAGGCGGCGCCTCCGCGGCCGGCCGGGTCGAACCGCGAGAAGTCCGACGAGACGATCAACTACGAGATCAGCCGCACGGTCAACAAGACCGTCATGCCCGTGGGCGACGTGAAGAAGATCTCCATCGCCGTGCTCGTCGACGGCAACTACGTCAAGAACGACAAGGGAGTCGAGGAATATCAGCCGCGACCCGAAAAGGAGCTGACGGCCCTGGAGGACCTCGTCAAGAAGTCCGCAGGTTTCGATGCCAAGCGGGGAGACCAGGTCGTCGTGTCCAATGTCGCCTTCAAGAAGGTCGACCTGGGCGCCGAGATGGGGGAAAAGTCCTGGCTGGACAAGATCATGCCCTTCATGCCGCTTGTCCGGTATCTCGTGATGCTGGTCGTGATCGGCCTGGTGGCGCTCTTTGTGGTGAAACCGCTCGTCCGCATGCTCGCGGAGCGGGGCAGGGAGGCGGGGGTATCCGTCCGGGAAGTGCCTTCCGCCACCGGCGAGCTCAAGGGCGGCGACGGGGTGACGCTTTCCCTCGGTGCCCCGCAGCAGACGGCCCGGGAGTTGACGGAGGCCGACATCGTGAGGCACATGGCATCGTCGGATTCCAAGCGATTTGCCGAGCTCCTGAGGAATTGGANNTAGGGTCACGGGTCTAGGGTATAGGGTCGAAGAAGCAACAAAAACGAAAATCCCCGTACCTTCAAACCCGATCCCCTATTCCCGATCCCCGATACCCTGGATTGGTTTATGAACAGCGAAGAAAAAGCAGCCATCCTTCTGCTCTCGCTCGACGAGGAACAGGCGGCGGAGGTCATGAAAAACCTCCGGTCCGCGGAGGTGCGCCGAATCAGCAAGTACATGAGCCGGATCACGAGCATCTCGGCCAGTGACGTCCAGGAGGTGGCGAAGGAGTTTTGCGAACTCGCCAGGGAAAAGGGCGGGATCCTTTCCGTCAAGGAGGACGTTGCGAAGAACATCGTCCTGAAGGCCCTGGGGCCCGAGCAGGCGGGAAGCATCCTGACGGCCCTCGAGGGCGAGAAGGACAAGTTCAGCGAGAACCCCATCTTCGAGAAGCTTCGGGACATCGACCCGAGACTGCTGAAAGACTTCACGAAGATGGAACATCCACAGACCATCGCTCTGATCCTGGCCCACCTGCGGACCGAGCAGGCCGCCGAGATCATGGAGTCCCTGGCCCCGGAGATGCAGATCGAGATCGTCCGGAGGATGGCGAGCCTCAAGAGCGTGCCCACGGACCTGATCGAGGACGTCGCGCAGACGCTCGAGAGTGAACTCATCGCCGGCGCGGCCAGCGAGAAGGAGATCGGCGGCGTGAGGCTCATGGCGGAGATCCTCAACCGGATGAACCGAACGAGCGAAAGCGCGATCATCTCCTCGCTCGACGGTTCGGACCCTGAGCTGGCCGCAGAGATCCGCGGCCTCATGTTCACCTTCGACGACATCCTGAAGCTCGACGACCGCAGCATGCAGGAACTCCTGCGGGAGGTGTCGAGCGAGGACCTCGCCAAGGCCCTCAAGGTCGTCGTGGCGGAGGGCCGCGAGAAGGTGTTCAAGAACATGTCCAAGCGCGGCGCCGACATGCTGAAGGAAGACATCGAAATGATGCCGCCCATCCGGCTCTCCGATGTGGAAAAGGCCCAGCGGGCCATCCTGGACATCTGCAAGCGGCTGGAAGGCGAAGGCCGGATCCAGCTGGCACGCGAGGAGGGCGATGCATTCGTCTAACCGGGTCATCAAGTCAAAAAACGTCAAGGTCGTCGACGGCCCCGCAACGGAAAAAGCGCGCTTTGTGCCGGCCGACTTCGGATGCGAGAATCTTTCCCAGGGACCTGCCCCGCGTCGTTCCCGCGTCGAGGAGATCCTGATCGAGTCGGAAAAAAAGATCGAGTCCGCCGTGAAACACGCCTACGAGCGGGGGCATGCCGAGGGATTCCGCAAGGGGACGGAGAAGCGGGAGAAAGAGCTTGCCGCCCTGGCGGAGGCCCTGAAGAAGCTGCTCCTCGAGGTGGAAAACATCCGTCGCAGCATCCTGGAGCGCGGCGAAGCGAGGGTCCTCAAACTCGTGATCGCCGTGGCCCGGAAGGTCGTCCGCCAGGAAGTGGCGATGGACCGCGACGTGATCCTCAGCGTCCTGCGTGAGGCCGTCAAGAACGTGCTGGACCGCGACCGGATCAAGATCCGCCTGAACCCGCGCGACCATGAACGGGTGTTGAAACTGACCCCGGGCCTTATCGCCGGTTTCGAAGGGATCCGGTCGATCAGCCTGGAAACGGACGAGTCCATGAGCCCCGGCGGAGCCGTCATCGAGACGGCCTTCGGCGAGATCGACGCCACCATGGAGCAGCAACTCGACGAGATCCTGAAGGCCTTCCTGGAAGGCACGCAGAAGACCTGACGCCAGGAACAAGTGAAAAAGTGTCTGAGTGCTTGAGTGTCTGAGTGAAGAAAATGAAAATTCGTACCAACTGAAAACACTCAAACACTTACACACTCAGACACTTAGAGGTAGCGTCAACTTTCTTGTGTAAA
>DIFQ01000038.1 GCA_002419215.1 Syntrophaceae bacterium UBA5744 | reverse complement strand
CTGTACTAAAAAGTCAGAAGAGCCTGTTTATTTTTTGCCGCAGGATGGCCTGTGAAAAAAATAGCGGATCGACTTAAGCGCTCCGATTCCAGTATCCGCAGCTGGCAGAGCCGAATTACTGATAGACGAAAGAGGAGCTATGTCCGACATCGACAGCCAGGCGAGACAAGATACTGAGGTTGGCCGGTAAAATTCTTCAATGTGAAATTTCGGCGTTAAGGTTCATTCAAAAGACGGGACAAGAGAAATCACACGATGAAAAAAAGCGATGACCTGGACCCCTCCCAGGACACCATGGAAACAATAGCCGAGATGGTCCGTCAACGTGTCGAGGCCGAAGCGAAGAATATGCCTCAACCTCCGCCCGTTGATCTCAATAAATATTTGAAGACAGAGGCTCTCCAAAACGGGAATGTCGAAAACGATGCCCGGGTTTTTGTCGAGATGTTCAAAGATCTCCTGCTGTTTAATACGAGTGGCCAGGAGTGGTTTTTTTGGAACGGTCTGACATGGAAATCAGATACCACTTCGGCAGCCTTCGCGGCCGTGGGTCGCGTTGCGGATTTCTACTATGAAGAGTTTTGGCGAGTATCCGAGCAGCTCTCTAAATTAGCAGCCCAGGGCGGCGGTCACGAAACCGAAGTATCTATCCTTGAGGCACGGAAAAAGCTGCTGGTGAAGCGCGTTCGCCAATTGAGAGACGAGCATCGGCGTGGATCCGTGCTTAAATTTGCCAGATCTGACCAAAACGGCGACTCCCTTTGTATGGATGGAAACCGTTTCGACCAACATCAAATGCTCCTCCCCTGCGCGAATGGGACCCTTGATCTCGAGACGGGCTCGCTTCGCCCTGGCAGGCCTGGTGATTTCCTTACCAAATCAAGCCCCGTCGAGTTCCTCGGCATCGATACGCCGGCACCGCTATGGGAAAAAACGATCCTAGAAATATTAGACGACGACGAGGAGATGGTTGCGTACATTCAACGCTATTTTGGATACTGCGCCACTGGCGACACCACAGAGAAGAATGTTTCCTTGTTCTATGGCCCCACAGGCTGGAACGGTAGAAGCATGATGCTGGAAACGATCGCTTTTGTGCTTGGAGAATTTGCGATCCAGATCCCATCAGAGATGCTACTTGCAAGCAAATACCCGCCGAATGCTAATGCGCCTCGCCCTGAAATCACAGGATTAAAAGGCGTTCGCCTCGCTACAGCGAGCGAAATAGAAGATGGGCAGAAATTTAGCTTATCAAGAGTAAAATGGCTTACCGGACAAGATTCGCTGACGGGACGCAACCCTTTCGAAAAGAAGCCTTTAACATTCACACCGACTCATAAACTTCTTGTACAGACCAATAATTTACCAAAAGCGTCTGCCGATGACCGGGCTTTTTGGCAACGGATGCATCTCGTCAGCTTTCCTATTTCGTTTGTCAATCGGGAGCCAACTGAACCAAACGAGCGCCGGGCAAACTTGAGACTGGGCAAAGAAATTCGGCCGGAGGCTCCCGGAATACTTGCATGGATACTGCGAGGGTGTTTGCTCTGGCAGCGACATGGGCTGAATCCTCCGAAAAAGGTGATGGATGCAACCAAAGATTATCGGGAAGATGAGGATATGCTTCATGATTTCATAACTGCCTGCCTTGAAAAAGTCCCTGGTCAATCAACACCTGCCAAAGAGATCTATTCCGCATTTTCTACATGGTACAAAGACGAAAATGGGGTTGATGAGGCCCCGACCTTGACATGGTTTGGAAGAAAATTTGGGGCTAAATTTAAAAGAAAAAAAAAGGTGGGCATAAAAGAGTATGAAGGCGTCGTTATTAAAAATAAAGGGCTGTAGCGTTGCTTGATTTTAAGGGACAGTTAACCATCCCCAAGATTAAAACCGTCCCCAAAAACAAGTTATTGTATTTATTAACAATTAATCGATTTAGGGACAGAGGGACGGTTATTCCAATAAACAAAGTAAAAACTTAAAAAAATAATTTATAAAAAAAAGGCTAAGAGAAGAATAGAGAAAAACTGTCCCTCGTCCCTCAAATTTAACATTCATCAATAAAACCAATATATTATGCGAAAAATAAACCGTCCCTCGGGTTAAAACAAACTGTCCCTACTGTCCCCAAAGATGAGCGAAAGATGACAGCAAAATTGATGCCAAAAGTTGATTATGCTTTTCGTCAAAAGGCAGCGCAGGCCCTTTATGGCGCAAAGGCCACGGCCTTGCCGGTGACCGACGCCAAAATGAAAGGATCCAGACGAGGCGCACGGGTTAGGGACTGATCTTGGAATGTGAATTAAGGGGGGACGGCCCCCGGTGTTGACTTTTCCCCCTACATGAGAAACGACGCGTTTAAATCGCTTCTCAGCCCTTTCTCGATCAGGTGGCCATGATGACGTGCCGAGAGTCGAGCCGTCCGCGATGAGCTGGCCAGGGGAAGGCACAAGCCATTTTGAGAGGCGGGCCCAGCCGTGTTTTTGGTTCGCTCCAAGAATTTGAAACTTCGAACGTCGCTATTCAAGACCAGATGATCACAGATGAATAACAACGAACGTCACGTAGCCGAGGGGATGCACCATGAAGCTGGATGAGATCAAAAAGAGAATGCTCGATTGGCGGGACTTCTACGGCGCCGACATTTCGAATTCCGACGATATCAGGCGAGCACGGACAAAGCGGGAATGCGTCGCCATTCTTTCCCGATATGCCTTGCTGCTGGAAGCTCAGCATCAAGATGCAATGAATGATATGGACAAATTCAGAAAGAGCCTGGGGCTGGATCATCACAGATTCATCCTGTGACGTGATGTCATGGAGGAATAATATCCTGCCGGAAGCGGTGGAGGGACATGCGTGGAAAGAGGCCAGCAGTGGAGGGTCCAGAAATAAGCCCGTGGACAAATACCATGCCATCAGTCCCGAAATGAAAAAATAAGGCTCAACTTTGCTGGCATATATTCCTATGGGCCACCTTGCGATCGTGCCGTGGCGACGATCCTGGAGGGTCGTAAAACTATCATCCCCACTGGGTTTGCGGGGGAAGAAAACATGCAAAACCGCAAACCCTCACTATCACTGGATTGGCGGTCAGGGCTGCAAACCCTTACCATTCCTGGGTTCTGGAGGGTCGCGAAACCCTTACTATCACAGGATTGGCGGGCCTCAAAATCGCAAATTGGAGGCGCCGGGCCTCAAGGCGCGTAAACGGGCGTAAAACGATGCCCCTAAAAGAGCGTGAAAATACTTATTCGGCATTGGAAACGGGGTAGCGATCAAATAGTGGCCGCTGGCGGGCCGGTGGAGGGAAAAGAAAACGGTATGAAAACAGCCAAGGCAGTCTCGGCGGGGCCCTGATGTCTTTCCTTCGATAACGCCTCCTCCTCGCCGACAGAGCGAATCGTCACTGAAATTCCATCACATCGCTGCGGAAGTACGCCTGCAATAATATATGTTGTATGCAAATAAATATACTTGACATGGAAGTGTAATAAAGTAGAATAATATTAGATAGATACATAACATCAAGGGGGATAGATAAGCCATGAAACTGATGACCAAGGCAATCGAAAAGAAGGCGCGGAACCAGTATCCTCTCGGTAACAATTTAAAGCAGGACGTCGTCGCCAAGTTCTTCGACCCAAGCGGATCCTGGACCTGGTACCTGATGAATCAGGACCCGCAGGATCCGGACTACCTCTGGGGCATCGTGAAGGGCTTCGAGGTGGAGATCGGCAGCTTTTCACTGTCGAAGCTGCAGGCCATCAAGGGAAGCTTCGGCCTCGGGATCGAGCGGGACCTGTACTTCACCCCCAGGCCTGCAAGCGAGGTACTGGAGAAACTGAGCAACGGGCAGCACGTCTGATGGTGACGGATCCGGGTTTCGGCTCGGATTAAACCGCAGGCCCCGTCCGAAGCCGGGGCAGATGGGAGGTGTCAATGAGCAAGCGAATACCGCCGGCATACTACGAAGAGAAGGCAGAGCAAGCGGAAAATGAAGGGCGCTGGAGGGATGCTGCAAACTTATGGGGATCGGCCGAGGGCGTCACCCTGGGGCACCACAAGGCAGCGCGTTACCGGCAGCGCGAAGAACGGGCAC
This sequence comes from Syntrophaceae bacterium UBA5744, assembly GCA_002419215.1. Classification (GTDB taxonomy): domain Bacteria; phylum Desulfobacterota; class Syntrophia; order Syntrophales; family UBA2192; genus UBA2192. The sequence continues at coordinate 50,555 of DIFQ01000038.1, read as the reverse complement.
GACTGAAGGCAGATGAAGCAAAACGGGAGGCAGTGCAATGAAAGACTACATCGATATCGGACCCGCTCCCTGCAACGAGGATTGTGCGCAAATCGGACAGCTCGGATTCACCGAGTGTAACATCAAAGAGTGCAGGCGGTTCATCGAGCTGATCAGGTCAACCCTGGGACCTGAGCCGACCGGCGCTCGATTGGGGATCAAGGCGCACGATCACGAATTCGGGACCTACCGCGAGGTCGTCTGCTATTACGACGACGACAAACCGGAGGCAGTTGATTACGCCTTTCGGTGTGAATCGGAAGCCCCCGCCAAGTGGAACCCCGAGGACGATGACCGCTGTATTGAGGGCCGGGAGGCCCCGTGGGTCAAGGTGCATGGCATGGTTCAGGGTTACTGAGGTGACGGGCCGGGCCTTCGGGCTCGGTTAAACCACAAGCCCCGTCCGAAGTCGGGTCAGAAAGGAGAGCGGCCAGATGGCAGATCCAGAAAAATTACTGCGGGAGCTGTGGGACAAGCAGGGAGTCCCGAAGGAAGAACAGGACAGGATTATCCGCGACATCGAGGAAAAGGCGAAGCCTGGGCCCAGATCGGACCTTGGAGGATCGAACAGGTGAAGCCATGAAAGAGACAAGGAGAGAACGACATGAAGTACGCCGTTAGGCTTGAGACGAAGCTGGTCCGCGAGAAGGACTTTCCTTATGGCGGGGCCGACCTGTCAGGAACGAAGCAGGTTGTAGAGTTTGCCCGCTCCCTCCAAGATGCCGACGTAGAAAAATTCCTGGTCCTGTACCTCAATGCCCGAAACAAGCTGAACTGCATTTCGGTTCAGATGGGCACGGTCTGCCAAGCCGTTGTCTATCCCCGCGAGATTGTCAAGCACTGCATCCTGAGCAACGCCAGTGCGGTTGTGCTGATCCACAACCACCCATCCGGCTACGTGCGTCCGTCTGACGCGGACATTCGCCTGACCCGCAGCCTGTCCGATGTGTGCAAGGTTCTGGATATCGTGCTGCACGATCACATCATCGTGGGGCACGAGAGCAGCTTTTCCTTTAGGGAAGAGGGTCTTATGTAGAACAGAAAGGAGAGAGCGACACGATGCTGACCATGAATCACGAAAACATCTATCCGAACCCGTCCCAGCCACGAAAGTATTTCGACCAGTCGAAGCTGGAAGAGTTGGCGCAGTCAATCAGGGAGAACGGACTGATGGAGCCCATCATCGTTGTCCCGAGAGGCGAGCGATTCATGATCATCGCCGGGGAGCGTCGCTGGCGGGCCTGCAAGATCGCAGAAGTCACAGACGTTCCGGTCCGGATCCTGGAGGCAGACGAGAAAGCGGTGGCCGAGCTGTCGCTCCTGGAGAACCTCCAGAGGGAGGACCTCAGTATCGTTGAAGAAGCCCAAGCCTACCAGGGCCTCATTGACATGGGAGCGACCCAGGAGGAAATCGCGCAGAAGATGGGAATCAAGCAGCCGTGGCGTATCCAGGAACGGCTCAACCTGTTGAAGCTCACCGATCAGTTTCAGGATTACGCCATCAAGGGAATCCTCAGCCCCTCGCAAGCGCAGGAAATGAGCCGCCTGCCCCGTCACCTCCAGGGCATCCTGTTTGACAAGATCGAGTCGGGCAAGGCGGGCAGCTACAATAAATTGAGAGCCACGGCCAACGCCATGCTGTACGCCGAGGAACAGGGCAGCATGTTCCCCGAGCCGACGAAAGAGCAGAAAGAGGCCTATGTCAAGTACGATAAGATGATCGAGGCGATCGTCAGTCTCATTCATCGGTCCTTCAATCGCGACGATCTGTCGATTCTGCCCATGGTCCTTCACGGAGCACACCGCCAGAACATCGATCGGATCGATGAAATCATAATACAGCTTAACAAGATTCGGCGCGTCCTCATTCAGTCCGAAAGCAACCTTGAAGCCGTCGAACAAACCACCCTGTTATCGTAAGGAGCAAAATGAAAACATCATTCTTCTTTCATCCTGCCGTCAAGAGCAACCCTGCCGCCGTATCCATCGCCCGGTTCACGCCCCGGTGGTGGGGACCGGGCCGGCGCTATATCGTCCTTGCCCCCTCGTCGGATCTCCTGCATCGTTCCCGCATGGGCCTTCCGATCGAGGCTTACAACCGCGAGTTCAACGTCTACCTTCGCAGTCTTGACCCGCAGCGGATCTGGCAGGACCTCCAGGACAAAATACTGATCTGCTACGAAAGGCCCGGCGAGCACTGCCACCGTCGCCTTGTAGCTGCCTGGCTTGAGAAGGTACTGAACGTCACCATTCCGGAATTATAATCCAGGGACGGAGGCTGGAGGGTCTTTATTCGCTCACAGTAATAAAGGTCAGAATCTCAAAACCACATTTATCGAAAGGAGAGTACAAAATGAAGGCTAAGCAGATGAACATGGACAACTTGGTAAAAGCGGCGGGGGCAGCGACAGAGACAGCGATAGAACTAGACAGGATTTCTTATAAACTTAACGCCATATCTTCATTTTTCGTTTGTGAGAATGAAGGGGTGGAAATCAAGTTTGAAGGAAAAGAGGCGTTCGGGTTCGCCTTCATCGTCCAGGATCTCGCGCAAGAAATCAAAGTAATAGCCGGCAGGCTTGAAGAAGGTTCCGAAGATGAAGAATAACCTGGTATTCAAGAAAGTAGTGGACAGCCCCTCATCCCGGGTTTACCGCTACGAGAATCTAAGCGATGAAAGAATCACGGGACAAGTCGAGTGCATGGAGACGGACCTCTTTTCTGATCTATCCCGCATGATCGACGTGACACGGCGTTATCTGGACATGGCCTTCACGATGGCCAGCGAACATCCCGAGACGTTCGACGCGGCCTCGGCGCAGGAGATCGCGGAGCGGCTGCTTGATTACTGGCAGGTGCGGATCGAGAGCATTTTTGATCTGCTTCAACAGAAGCAGGGCATAATGATGGTCGCCACGGCTCCCAGGGGCGACAGTGATCATATCCATGAGGATCAGGTTGTTGACGTCTACATTGACGAATCCCGAAAAAGCGGGTAGAGGAGGAAGGTAGTCAATGAGTGATGAGGAAAAACAGCAAATCGTTTGAAGCCCTAAAAGCACTGGAGGGCATTAAGAAGAAACTCCAGGCACTTCTGAAATAACCTACACCCCTGGACTGACCTTCGGATAAGATGAAAATGAAAGCATCGAGAGCGAAATCCAGAAAAGAGAAACGGGAAAGAGCAACCGCATATCATGAAGCGGGGCATGCGGTCGCTTCATATCGTTTTAATCACTACGGAGGCAATTTGACAATTGTGCCGGGGGGTAATGTCCTAGGGTCCTGTGTGAGTGAAGGTGAATGGGCAGATGGTTCAACAGACATCGAGCAGATCATCGTTTTGCATGCTGGTTATGCCGCAGAAGAACGATATGATAAATATGCTAAAGCACCCTATTTCGAAGTCTGTGATTCATCGAGTTGTCCATGCGGCTTATCAGAATTATCCGATTATGAAAAAATCTATTGTCTCATGAGGCGTAACGGTTTGACGGGTGAAGAATTCACGAGTCAAGAAACTATACGAAACCATTCTCTCGCGATTAAGGCGAGAAAGATCATCGATGAGAATTGGCAGATCATCGAAGCGATTGCGGAAAAATTATTCATTTACAAGACCCTGAACGACACTGAATGGTCGATCATTATTGATGCCTTTAACGAGGGTGATGATTGGAATGCATGCTTCGAGTCTATGCGCGCTTTTGGCAATGCGTCATCGTGAAAGAGAAGATCGAGAGATCCGGCAAACATTACCATCGACGGCCTATAGTGACTTAGCTTGAAGATAACCTAAACACCACTATCCCAGGGGCTTATACCAAAGCGCGAAACCTCTGGGATATGACTGTGAGGGAAGATGCAAGGGTAAAACGTCCGCACATTGTATCTTAATTTCACATCTGCTCAAAGGGCTGTCGGTGCTCGATTTGCGGTAGAGCTGAATGGTGTGCGTAAAATATATCTAGGCGTCCGTATGCTTTCCCTCCTGGCTATCACTTCTCTCTCTGTTCTCAAATTTTGCTTTCAAGCTATTTACAGTTTCAATTATTTCTTTATTCCTTTTTAGCTTTTCTAACTTATCGAATGTCAATGATGTGTCAGTTTCTAATATCAAGGCAATATTCTGCAATTCCTTAAGAATTGAATAATAATTATAAGATTCTTCCATTAACCGGCGTACTTTTTCAAAATCGGCTTCAACAATTTTATCCGAGGATGGCATTCTCTCTCTATTAGAATAATAAGTATCAATTGCGAGTTTAAGATCACCACTAAAAAAATGGTATGACGTATCGATAAAAACAAATAGATCCTGCACTGCAACCCAGAAGATGTCATCACCGATCAGTGATTTTAATTTGTAAAAAGGAATGGGAGAAAAAGACTTCGGATCATATAAAGCGAAATGTATTTCTCTCGATTCCGTCCGTAATGGGATGCCTGCTTTTTCAGCATCCTCAAACTCTTTCAAAAGTCGAAGCGCATGAGCAAAATTTTGATTGAATGTATTAAGGGCATTATCAACATTAACAGATAACAAATCGACACATTGCTCTAAATATCTTCGAATTATTTGCTCATGTTGAGTATTCTTCGTACGCGTATGTATACCAAGCCAATAAGCAAGGAATACCGCCAAAATAGGTGATATTATTTTCATAAAATCATCGAAGGTCATACACATTTACCGCACAAAATGCTGAAGCTGAAATTAGAAGAAATTGTTGTCGGGCTTGATTATTGACATTTGGAAGCTGAGCGAACGATCATAGTCGGAAAAGATCGGTAGTGAGAAGGAATAGAGCAAAATTCAGTGGTCGTAAAGATCATCTCCGACAAGAATGATGTGGTAAACATCTTTCTGCCTGAAACCTGCTATTCTCCCAGCATGAGAATGACGAAAGACTTGTATTGTCACTTCTTCTGTAACAGATGGGGGCAACGAAACTTTAAATTGCTTTTGGGGAATTTTCTCATATCCGAGTCCGGTTCTTGAGATAGAGGCTAATTCCCTCCATGTTTTCTGACTCAAAGCGATAAGCCTATCTGAAATAGATACTTTATCGGTCGCATTGCTGCAGGATAGACAGCACTTTCTACCATATTGCATATGATAAAAAGAAAAAACCGGTTTGCTCAAGTCATAATTAGGCTGATCAACCGGTTCTTGTTCAATTGAAAAACGACTGGTGCTTTTCGCCCCAGGTCTTTTAATTTCTTTTCCTTTACTCATCTTTGATATATTTTCGTAAATGTTTACGCATAGCTTCCTGTGTTATTTCGCTATTTATTCGCGCATCTGTTACGCATTGGTCTGTATGAGATATCTCCATAAGTCGAATCGCTGAGAATTGACCGAAAGCCTCAATAATCTCATCAAGAAAATCTCTTGTTTCCTCATCTATTGATTTAAGTTTAAATTTCTTATCTGCTGGTATTCCGGATGCATCATATTTTTTATAAGTATGATAAACATCTGGAATTACTGGCCCATATGTCCATGCTTCGATTCTTTCTTTGAACAATGGTTTCCGGTTAACCACAAGATAAAGTCCCTGGGCATAGTAAAGAAGTTTCTGCAATTTGAGATTTGAGAGTAATTCCTGATTTTCCTGCTGAGCCTTGAAAAGAAAATAATTTGCTATATCAGCGGCGGAATATCTAGGCTTCATGGTCGATTCCCTCCCCTTTAAGATCGTCCACTACTGCCGATGCTTGAGAGGTAATATAGCATATTTTTTGCTTGTCAAGTAAAATTTATGGTTGTCTGTTCTTCTTAGGAGATTACCGTTTTTAGCATACATTTTCAGACATTTATGTTAATGATTCACACGGAGATTTTGATTTAAGGATATACGATGCTCTCAAGGGTACGAGAAGAAGTCATCAACGTCATCCTCGCCGAACTTTTATCTGATCGAGGAATGTTGTCTGTCCCAGAGAGTATTCGTCGTTCGATAAAAAGACCAAAAAATCTACCTGATATTACCCTTGCTGATTTCTGGGGAGTAAGAATTACAATTGAGGGAAAAATAAATACAAGCACAGCCGTTCGATCAAGTCTTTTTAAAGCAGCAAAAGAGAGGGTAGAAGACGGGATTTCTCCTATCTGTCTCGCCGTGCTGTACCCGAATGAACTGCAAAGCATAACCTCATTGACTGATCTTAAAGGCAGACTCAGCAAATCGAAACTGACTGCCAGGATCATTTGTGAGACAAATGAAGGTCAATGGTCTGAGACAGACCTCTCTGGCCTTATGGACATGCTCCGGCGCAGTTATGACCTGCTTGTTGATGAGGATGTAGTCGCGCGATCTGTTACGGATTTGGGAAATGCCATTGAGCAGGCGAGCGAAATACTATATGGCTACCCCTCCAGTCCGGACCGTCTCAGAAATCTATTGGGAATAGCAAAGCCGCGAAAGACGGGGGGAGATGACGACATGAAAGCCTGTCGCATCGGTTCCCTAACTCTTGCGAATGCAATGATCTTTCATCAAGTCGTAGCCGGGCAAGAGCCGCGTGTAACTGCTTTAGCAAAAGCCATAGGCATGAATGACCCTGTAGGGTCTATGGTTCAGAGCTGGACTTTCATAACGAAAGAAATTGACTATGTCCCGATATTCAGGGTTGCTCTGGACATTTTAACCGAGTTTCAGGGGTGTCCAGGTGTCGATGAGATTCTGAAAATCCTGTCCGATTCTGCTTTGCGTATAACTGGCCAGCGTGCAGCACTCAGGCACGACCTGATGGGAAGGATCTATCATAGCCTGCTGATGGATGCGAAATATTATGGTGCCTTCTATACGCAGGTTTCTTCAGCCACTATGCTGCTAAAGTTGGCTCTTGATCCATGCATGTATCCGGGCATTTCCTGGGCTAAGGTGGAGTCCATAAAAAGCCTTCGCATAGCTGATCTTGCATCTGGAACTGGTACGCTTCTTAAAGCTGCACTACAGACCGTGGTTGATAATCATGTAAGGGCTTCAGGCGAACAGGGTAAAATGCCAGACTTGCACAGCCTTCATAGAGCGCTGGTTGAGGAAGGGCTTTATGGCTTTGATGTCGTGCCATTCGCCATTCATTTGGCAGCCTCGGCTCTCGCAATACATGAGCCCGATGTATTTTTCAAAAAGATGCGCCTTTATACACTTCCGATTAAAGGAAGAGGTCGCAGACCGAAATTGGGAAGCCTTGATTACCTCGGGACCAGTATCATTCAATATCAGGCCGACTTATTTGGTGCTCATTCTGGACCTGACCGCATGAGTGTGACTGGAGAATCCGGTGAAGAAGTGCAAGTCCCTATGCTGGATCTCTGTGTCATGAATCCTCCTTTTACTAGAAGCGTGGGAGGAAACCTTCTTTTCGGCAACTTACCTGATGCGGAAAGGACGAAACTTCAGACGGAATTGAAGCGGATAGTGGCTCGAAATAATATTCGAGCAAATATTACCGCGGGCCTCGGTGCACCTTTTGCTGCCTTGGGGGACAAGTTTGTAAAAGAGGGTGGACAGATAGCGCTAGTACTTCCTCGGGCACTGTTATCTGGCGTGGCATGGGGAGAGACAAGAGAATTGATCGGTGCAAACTACCACGTTAGATACATAATCGTAAGCCATGAGTCAGGTAGCTGGAATTTCTCAGAGAATACATCGCTGAGTGAATGCATGTTTGTAGCGAAGAAATTGGTGAAGGGTGAGCAAGCCGGAGATACGAAGATCATCAATCTCTGGATCAAACCTAAGTCGAGCGTCGAGGCATTGGGTTACGCAGAAGCAATTAAGCGAACAACTGGCGTTCGTCTTGATGGCATAGGGGTATCGGAATTGAAGATGGGTGACAGGAAGATTGGTGAAGTTGTCCTTTCCGCACCTGAACAAATCCGCAAAGGGATCTGGAGTGAGGGACAGGCATTTGCTCAGACAGAACTCAACAGGGCCGTTTTTTATCTGAACAAAGGCAAGGTTTACATACCGGGAAGAGGGATAGTCGGAGAATTCCCCTGCGTCGAATTGGGAAGTATGGGAGAAATAGGGCCGGACCGGCGTGACATCCACGATGGCTTCGATATAACAAGTTCATTCACACCTTATGCAGCTTTTTGGGGACATGCTACGGAAGACGTCAATACTATGGGGCAACAAAAAAACAGATATCTTTCTCCTCTGGCGAAAGCTAGTCATGGCAGACCCTTAAGGAATGCTGATCTTTTATGGTCTCGCTCTGGGAATTATTTATTTGCGGAGAGGATTCGTCTAAATAACGCCAGAGTGCTTAGCATCTTCTTAGATGAACCAGTTCTTTCTAATACTTGGTGGCCTTTTCAATATAAAGACAACAAGGATGACGCAGCACGTCTGCTGGTAATGTGGTTTAATTCAACATTTGGAATTCTCTCTTTGATCGCTTCTCGCGTAGAGACAGAAGGAGCATGGGTTGAAATAAAGAAACCTACCTTGAAATCTATTCGTGTTCCTGATCCCAAAACACTATCTAGTGAATTGAAACGGAATATGCTTAAAATATTTGCTGAGTTAGCGATAATTCCCATCATGAGAATTACCGACATTATTGAAGATGATGCACGAAAACAACTAGATGAGACCATTATGAAATGCTTATGCATAAATGCTAATCCTGATATTTTGAGGAAACTATTATCACAGGAACCTCTTATAAAGTCATCTTGAAATCATGCCGTAGTAATGGCGGGTCTTAAACAACATGGGGCAGATGGAGAATAAAAAAGGTTTTTAGGTTAGCAATAGGTTAGCAAAACAAACAAAAAGGGGTTAGGAATATTTCCTAACCCCTTGATTTTGCTGGTAGCGGGGGATGGATTCGAACCACCGACCTTTGGGTTATGAGCCCAACGAGCTACCTGACTGCTCCACCCCGCGTCGTAGCGTTACATAATATTGAGTAAGGTCCTTTAAGTCAAGACCTTTTTCACGAACCGCGATGGACGCGGTTTTGGCTCTCGGCTAGAAGACAAACACCGCGGCGGCGAGGACCGTTGTCCAGCCTCCCTTTCGCGGTACGATGACGGACTGGGTCACGTTTCGCGTCCGGACGATCTTGCCGCTGATCTTGAAGATCTCCTTGTTCTCATCCCAGCTCTTGTCCACATCGAAATCGATGCCGAGTGTGGAGGCCAGCATGGCGGCCGCCAGGTCCTCTGCGTAATCGCCGGCCTGTTTTTCCGTCTGTCCGAATGCGTGATGCTCGCTGATGTACCCATACTGGGACGTATCGGCCGGGATTGCGCACCCTACGGAAGCCGCCAGCAATCGATACGGCTCGTTGCTGGAGCAGCGGCTCATGACGCAGTACGTGATCTCTCCGGGTAGTTTTTCCTTGAGCCCTTTTGGCTTGGAGATCATCCTGCATCCCGGAGGAAAGATGCTCGACACGTAAACCAGGTTGAACTTCTCGATCCCCGCGTTCCGGAGGGCCAGCTCGAAAGAATGCAACTCTTCCTTGTGGTTCCCGACGCCCTTCGTGAAAAAGATTTTTTTGGGTACCCAGATATTCACGTCTGCTCTCCTTTATCTGGATTTTTTCGACAGATAGCCCATCATTCGGTATGCAAGCCTGGCGGCTAGAAAATCCGGGGCAACCATTCCCGGAATGGGCGCCAGTTCGACCACATCGAACCCCACGACGCGCCTCTTTCGGCAGACCTCCCGGATCAACTCGAGAACATCCTGCCAAAGCATCCCCCCGGGTTCGGGTGTGCCCGTTGCCGGCATCACCGAGGGGTCAAGGGCGTCAAGATCAACGCTGAGGTATACGTCCTTCGACAGGTGGCCAACGGCCTTGCTGACCCAGGTCCGGTCCTTCCTGATGGCCGCCGCTGAATAAACCGGTACGGTCCCCTTGCGGAGAAAGGCGGCTTCCTCGACGCTCATGCTCCGGATGCCGGCCTGGACAACCGGACAGAGCTCCTGCATTCGCCTGCCGATGCAGGCGTGGCTGAAGGGGGTCCCTTGGTAAGATTCCCTCATGTCCGCATGGGCATCCAGGTGGAGCACCGAGAGCTTTGGATAGCGCTTCACGGCGGCCCGGACAGCTCCCAGCGTGATGCTGTGTTCGCCGCCGAGCATGACGGGAATCTTCCCCAGTTCGAAAACCCCGTCAATGGCTTCTTCGACACGATCCAGCATGCCTTCCGGCCCCGAGGCGACGGCCTCCAGAGGCGGCACGGTGTGGATCCCCGCCCTGTAGGTCTCCGCATCGAGTTCCTCGTCGTAGAGCTCCATGTTGCAGGAGGCCTCGAGGATGGCTGCTGGCCCCTTTCGGGCCCCTCCCTGATAGGTCGTCGTCAGATCATAGGGCACGGGGACAACGACAAAGGACGCCTGTTCGATTGCTTCGTATTCTGGATCGATCCCGCCGAAATTCATGGTTATTTTCCCTGAAATTAAAGCAATCTTGCTAACACATTACGAACCTGCTGTCCAGATTTATTGTCTCTGCCGGGCTCGTTTTTCACGGGACGGAAACCGTGCCGTTTAAATGGGCTTCCCGCCGTAATAGCACAGTTCGAAGCCTCCGTTGTCCATGACGAGATATGACCGGTGATTGAGCCAGTCGCCCAGCAGGACGAACTGTCGCTTGCTGTCGCCGACGGTGTGCGTCCTGATTGCCGGCAGGTGACAGTGACCCAGGATGACTGCGTCGATGCCCTCCTCGAATTTCGACAGGGCGAAGGCCTCCATCTTCGCGGCCAACCCTTCCTGCGGCTTTGCCAGATACTCCTTGCTCGCGTCGGAGCTCATCCTTGCAAGCCGCCACAGCAGGTGAAGCGGCAGAAGCCTCTGGAGCCCGAAAAAGAGCCTGCTTCTCAATATTCTCCGAAGCAGCCGGTAGCCCCTGTCCGTCGCGTCCACGAGGTCTCCGTGCGCGATGTAGACCTGTTTGCCGTCGAGCTGCAGGAGGGCCTCGTCCGTGAAAACCTCGATGCCGTGGTACCGGGTGAAATAGTGGGCAAGGTGGAAGTCGTGATTTCCCTCGAAGAGATGAATTTTCACGCCCCTGCCCTGCATGGCCGTCAGTTCATCGATGACGGGCTCATAGCCGGGATAGACGACTCCCCCCCTCGAGAACCAGAAGTCGAAAAGATCGCCCACGATGAACAGGTGGTCCAGGTTGCGCGACGCATCCCGGAGAAAGTTCCGCAGCAGGCCGCAACCCTTGTCGTCGGCTCCCCTGAGGTGAGCATCGGAAAAAAAGACGGCCCTCATGCCCTCTTCCGCGGCCTGCCGGCCTTTGCGGGCGCCGAGGTGAGCCTGCGAAGGATCTCCTCGGAATTCCTGAACGCTTTTGCCGTCTCCGGCTCCGTCATCCCGGCCCCTCGGGCGACACGGCGGGCAAACTCGCGGTTGACCAGATCACCGGGCGAATGGGTGTCCGTGTTGATCACCAGGGCGGCGCCATGCTTTCGCGCCAGGGCCGCAACATGCCCGTTTCCCAGGCTGTGCCCCTTGCGGGTGGAGATTTCCAGGCAGACGCCCGCCTTGGCGGCAAGCTTCACCGAGTCCTCGTCGATGAGCCCCGGGTGTGCCAGGATGTCGATGTCCGACTGGACGGCGGCGAGGTTCGTCCCCTCCGCAACGGGCTCGACCAGGGTTTCGCCGTGAACGACAATGATCTTTGCCCCGGCCTTCCTCGCTTCCCTCGCAAGGGATGCGATATACCGGGGAGGCACGTGGGTGATCTCGATCCCCGGCAGCACGAAGAGCCCGTACGCAGCGGAGACCTTTCCGCATACCTGGGACACCCTCGAGAGAATGAAATCGAAATTGGAGTGATCGGCATGATCCGTGATGGCCATGGCGCGATACCCGGCCACCGCCGCACGCCTGGACAGTTCAGAGGGAATCAGTTCCCCGTCGCTGAAAAGGGAATGCATGTGCAGATCGATCATCGCTCTCCTCCCGACGGTTTCGCCTTCCGGGGAAGGACTCCGTCATGCCCTTGAAAGTAATCGTTGATTTACAGGATTATGTTGCATTAATAAAGAAAAAACTGATACTTGAACAGATTCAATCCGCGGGATTCTTCCCGTCGAGACTTGTTTTCCCCCGGGGCGACACAAAGGCATGTTCAGCATCCTGAACCGTTACATATTCAAAGAGATCCTCTACCCGTTTCTCATGACCCTCTTTGTCTTCACCTTCGTGCTGATCATGGGGCGCATCCTCAGCCTCGTCGATCTCATGATCAACAAGGGGGTCGACTTTACGGACATCCTGAAGCTGATCCTCTTCCTCATGCCGGCGCTTTTGCTCTTCACGATTCCGCTTGCCCTCATCATCGCCATCCTGATCGGGATCGGGCGGCTGTCCCGGGACAACGAGTACACTGTCCTCAAGGCCTGCGGGTTGAGCCTTCATCAGATTGCAGCCCCCGTGCTGGCGGCAGCCCTGATCGCCTTTTTCATGGCGGCCCTGACGAGCTTTTTCCTCATCCCGAAGGGAAACCTGGAGGCCAAGAACCTCCTGTTCCGGGTCGTGAAGCAGAAGGCCAGCGTGGGGATCAAGGAAAAGGTCTTCAACGACGACTTCCGGGGCATCGTCATCTACGCTGACCGGATCCCCCCGCACGGCGATTCCATGGAAGGGGTGCTTCTTTACGAGGAGACGACGAACGAAGAACCCAGCACGATCATTGCCTCGAAGGGAACGCTCGTCTCGAACCCCCAATCCCTGACGGTCACGCTCCGCCTGGAGAATGGCAGCATCCACACTGTCGATCCCGGATTCAAGAACTACAAGAAAATCGATTTCAGCACCTACGACGTCCGTCTCGACTTCAAGGGTTCTGCCGCCCAGGAGAAGCGCGTCAAGTTCAGCAAGATCGACGAGATGACGCTGTGGGATCTCCGGGATCAGATCGACAACCCCGACCCCGACGGCCCCTCGAGACGCGAGCTGATGATCGAACTCAACCAGCGCCTGGCAAGCCCTTTCACCTGCCTCATCTTCGCGATCCTCGGTGTTCCGCTGGGGATCCAGTCGAGCCGATCGGGCAAGATGAGGGGGTTCACCATTGGGCTTGCGCTGGTTATGGTCTATTACGTGTTTCTTCTCTACGGGAAGGCCCTCGGCGAGACGGGGAGCATCCCGCCCGTCATCGGGGTCTGGACCCCCAATGTCCTGTTCATGGCGGCAGGCATCTATGTCTACCTCATGAGGGCACGGGAGCGCGAGATCACCCCGAAGTGGCTGCCCTTCGGAAAACGGGAGAGGTGACGCCATGACGGTCCTCGATCGCTACATCGCCCGTGAATTCATCCTGACATTCTTCTTCGTCCTCCTGGCGTTTCTCTGCCTTTACATGGTGGTCGACTTCTTCGAGCGGATCCGGATGTTCCTCAGCAACAACGCAGGCCTTGCCCAGATCGTCTCCTATCACCTTTATACGGTGCCTTCCGTTTTGGCCATGATGATGCCCGCTTGCGTGCTTCTGGCGGCGCTCATCACCTTCGGGCTCTTCTCCCGCAACCACGAGATCGTGGCCATGAAAGCCAACGGGATCAGCCTCCACCGGATCGCACGGCCCGTATTGGTCTTCGCACTGTTTGCCTGCGGGCTGAATTTCCTGCTCAACGAATACGTGACGCCCGCCGCCAACTGGCGTGCCGAATACATCAAGTATGTCGAGGTACAGAAGAAAAAGGAATGGGGCGCTTTCAAGGAGAACCAGATCTGGTACAAGAGCCAGAATGCCATCTGCAACTTCAAGCTCTTCATGCCGTCGGAGAACCGGATCAAGGGGGTCACGATCAGCTACCTCGACCCGCAGTTCAACCTTTCTTCGAGAATCGACGCCCGCGAAGCCCTGTGGACGGGGGACCGGTGGGAGCTCCGGGACGTGCTCCGGACGACCTTTTCGGGCAGGGAGTTTCCCGTCATCGAACGGCTGCCGACGCTTGCCGCCGACATCGCCGAGAGACCCGAGGACTTCCATGTCGTCCAGAAGAGCGCGGACCAGATGGGCTTCCGGGAGCTGAGAAACTACATCCGGAAACTTCGCAAGGAGGGCTATGACGCCACGCGCTACGAAACGGACCTGCAGGGGAAGATCGCCTTTGTATTCGTGAGCCTGATCCTCGCGCTGATCGGGGTTGTGTTCCCGATGCGCTCGGAGCGAAGCGGCGGGATGGCCCAGGGGATCGGGATCGGGGTCATTATCGGCTTTTCCTACTGGATTGTCTTTGCCTTCACCCTGTCCCTGGGCCGTTCCGGCACCCTCCCGCCCGTCGTCGCGGCGTGGGCGACCAATGTCATCCTGGGTGTCGTGGCCTTCGCCATGTACCGGAGGGTCAATACGTAGGGCCGCAGGCCCTGGGAAGAGGGGTCTAGGGTATCGGGTCTAGGGTCACGGGTAAGAGAAAAGAAATTAATCGATTGCATTGAAGCAAAATAAAAAGGACCGGCTTGAACACCAGCCGATCCTTTTTTCTTTACCCTATACCCGAGTCCCTATACCCGAGACCCTTTCAAGTGCCCATCTCCCACGAGTGCAGGTATTTTTCCTGCTCCGGGGTCAGCGTATCGATCCGGACGCCCATGGCCGCGAGCTTGAGCCGGGCGATTTCCTTGTCGATGTCCTCGGGGACCGCATAGACCTGCTTCTTCAGGGATTTGACGTTCTTGACCAGGTATTCCGCCGCAAGGGCCTGGTTGGCGAAGCTCATGTCCATGACGCTCGAGGGGTGACCCTCGGCGGCGGCCAGGTTGATGAGACGCCCCTCGCCCAGGATGTAGACCCGCCTGCCGTTTTTCAGGGTGAACTCTTCGACGAACTCGCGGAGCTTTCTCGTCTTCTTCGTGACGCCCTTGAGCCCTTCCAGATCCAGCTCCACGTTGAAGTGGCCCGAGTTGGACACGATGGCCCCGTCCTTCATCCGGACGAAATGCTCCCGGCGGATCACGTTGATATCGCCGGTCAGTGTGCAGAAGAAGTCGCCGATCTCGGCGGCCTCGGCGATGGGCATGACGCGGTAGCCGTCCATGACGGCCTCGAGGGCCTTCAGCGGGTCCACCTCGGTCACGACCACGCTGGCCCCGAGGCCATGCGCCCTCATCGCCAGCCCCCGGGAGCACCAGCCGTAACCGCAGATGACGAAGACCGAGCCTGCCACCAGCCGGTTCGTGGCGCGGATGATCCCGTCAAGGGTGCTCTGGCCCGTGCCGTAGCGGTTGTCGAACATGTACTTCGTCTGGGCGTCGTTGACGGCGATGATGGGGAACCGCAGAACCCCGCTTTTCGCCATGGCCCTCAGCCGGATGACACCCGTCGTCGTCTCTTCCGTCCCCCCGAGGATGCCCTTGATCAGATCCTTGCGCTTCGAGTGGATCATCGAGACGAGATCCGCGCCGTCGTCCATCGTCATGTGCGGCTTCATGTCGAGCACGGAGATGATGTGCCGGTAGTAGGTTTCCGTATCCTCTCCCTTGATCGCATAGACGGGGATGCCGTGAACCTTGACCAGATAGGCCGCTACGTAATCCTGCGTGCTCAGGGGGTTCGATGCGCAGAGCCGCACCTCGGCGCCCCCGGCCTTCAGGGTCTCCATGAGGCTTGCCGTCTCCGTGGTGACGTGGAGGCAGGCACCCAGCCTGAGCCCCTTGAGAGGTTTTTCCTTTGCAAATCGCTTCCGGATCAGGGCCAGAACGGGCATGCTCTTGTAGGCCCATTCCACGCTCAATTTTCCCTGCTCCGCGAGATTGATGTCCCTGACGTCGTAATCCATGCGATCCCTTTCACGTTGTGCGGCGCCTTTCGCGGCATCCGGTGCGTTGGCCAATGACCGGGTCATCCGATCAGGCCTTGATGAGCTGGCGAAGCTCCCTGGCCTTGTCCGTCTTTTCCCATGCGAACTTGTCCATGAAGAATGTCTTCGGAAGCTTGCGATAGACATTGCCGTCGAGCAGGTTGAACTGCTTGATCATGCCGGCCGGCGTGAAATCGAATGCCTTGGATATGAGCTGTTCGAGCCTGCGGTCCGATACCTTGCCCGACCCGAAGGTGTTCACGTAGATGGAGAAGGGACGCGCCACGCCGATGGCGTAGGAGAGCTGGATCGAGCACTTCTCGGCCAGCCCCGCGGCGACGATGTTCTTGGCGGCATAACGGGCACCGAAGGCTGCCGAGCAGTCGACCTTCTCGGGGGATTTGTTCATGACGGACCCGCCCCCGAGCTGAGCGCCCGGAAAACCGCCGTAGAACTGGACGACGAGCTTGCGCCCCGTGACGCCGGAGTCCGCGGCGCTGCAGGAATGGATGGCCTGCCACTCTCCGGTGGGGTTGAAGAGGAACTCCGTCTTTCGGTCGATCCAGTCCCCCAGTACGTCGAAACACATCTTCTTCGCGACGGTCTCCACGTCTTTCTTCTTGCCCTTGCCGACGTGCCGGTAGTCCACGGCGTTGGACATGAGAACCTTGACCACCCGCAGGGGTTTGCCCGTCTTGTCGTCGTACTCCACGCTGACCTGTCCCTTGCCGTCCGGCGCAAAGTAGGGATGCTTCGTCTCCTCGAAGACGCGCATCATGCGGTTGCAAAGGACGTAGGGCAGCGGCAGCAGCTCGGGGGTGTCCGAACAGGCATACCCGTACATGATTCCCTGGTCCCCTGCCCCGATCTCCTTGAACTTCCCCAGATCGGCCCGGGTTCCGATGTTGATGTCCGGCGACTGCGGAATGATGGCGTTCAGAACGCCCATGGAGCCTCCGTCGAGACCGAGACAGAAGTCGTTGTAGCCGATCCCGAGGACCGTGTCCCGGACGATCTTTTCCACGTCCACGTAGGCGCGGGTTGCCACTTCGCCCCCGACCACGCAGAACCCCTTGCCGAGAAATACCTCGAGACCGCAGTGCGGCATGTTGTAAACCGTCAGACCGAGTTTCTTTTCCTCGTCGAGGATGGCGGCGATGATATTGGCGGCGATGGCGTCGGCAACGACGTCCGGATGTCCGACCTTGATGCTTTCCGATGTGATCTGCATGTTCCCTCCGTGGTGGTTACGGGTTTCGTTCGGCTTTCTGCCTTTGTGGTGTCGTCGGATACTGAAAACCGGAAGAATTTATCAGAGTTTCATTTGTTTCTCAACTGCTTATTCTGATCCGGCGGCGAGATCATGCCGCCCGAGATGATCAGTTTGAAGGCCTCCTCGACGGACATCTCCAGGGCGGTTACGCTCTCCTCCGGGACGATCAGGTAATAGCCCGACGTGGGGTTCGGGGTGGTCGGGACGAATAGGTTGATGCAACGCCCGCCCGTCTTGTCCCGGAGTTCGCCGGTTGCGGTGCCCGTCACGAAGGCCACCGTGAAGAGACCCTCGCGGGGAAACTCGACGAGGACAACCTTCTTGAAGCTCTGCCCTTCCTTGCTCACCATGGTCTGAACGATCTGTTTGATGGCCTGGTAGATCCCGCGGACCAGTGGAATCCGATCAACGAGCGACTCGGCCAGGCGGAAGAACTTCCCGCCCGCATAGCTCGTCACGAGCAGGCCGGCGATGAAGATCAGGATGAGTGTTGCGATGACGCCCAGCCCGGGGATGCGAACCCCCAGGAGATGATCGGGGTGAAGTCCCGACGGCATGACCCTCAGCAGGCCGTCCATGAGCTCGATCAGGAAGATCAGGATGTAGATCGTCAGCCCGACGGGTATCGTCACGGCGAGTCCGGCGAGAAAGACGTTCTTGAGCTTCGGCTTCATGCGAAGGCAGTCCTCCCATAAAAAAAGGGCAAAGGTTCGAAACGCTTTGCCCGATACGCGGCGGAATCTCCCCCGACGCTATTTTTTCATTTGGTTCATTCCGTCCACGTGGACGCACTTCGGGGTCCACTTCTTCGACTCGGCGTCGCCTGCCATGACATAGCTCGCAATGATGATGAGATCGCCCTTCGATACTTTTCGGGCCGCCGCGCCATTCAGGCAGATGACGCCGGATCCTTTTTTCCCCTTGATGACATACGTCGAAAAGCGCTCGCCGTTGGACACGTTGTAAATCGACACCTTCTCGAAGGGAACGAGATCTGCCGATTTCATGAGGCCCTCGTCGATCGTGATGCTCCCCTCGTAGTTCAGGTTTGCGTCCGTCACCGTTGCCCGGTGGATCTTGGACTTGAGCATGATGCGCTGCATGGCCGTTTCCCCCATTTGATCTCTGGTGGTTTTCCTTCACTCCGACCGCTTAAACGCTCAACGTCTCTCCGAAGACGTAGTTGTCGATCAGCCTGGCAACACCGACCCGCACGGCCAGCGCCATGACGGATTCCCCGTCGAGCCGGGCTATGTCCTTCATCGTCGTCGTGTCGCAGATCTTCACGTAGTCGATCTTCGCGTGGGGATGTCCGCCGATGAAACGGCTCACGGCGTCGATGATCGCCGTCGCATCCCGCTCGCCCTTGTCGTACATCCCCTTGGCCATCTTCAGTCCGCGGCTGAGGCTCAAGGCCGATTCCCGCTCCTCCGGCTTCAGGTAGATGTTCCGGGAGCTCATGGCAAGCCCGTCGGTTTCCCGGACCGTGTCCAGGCCGATGATCTCCAGGTCCATGTTCAGGTCGGTGACCATCCGCTTGATGACGACCAGCTGCTGGAAGTCCTTTTTCCCGAAAACCGCCACGTGGGGCTTTACCAGGTTGAAGAGCTTCGCGCATACGGTGGCCACGCCGCGGAAGTGGCCGGGCCTGGAGAGCCCGCAGAGGTTTTGCGTGACCTCCTGCATATCCACGTAGGTCTGGTAGTGCGGCGGGTACATTTCCTCGTTGGACGGGAAGTAAATCACGTCCACGCCCACGCCCTCGCAGAGCTTGTAATCCATGTCGAAATCCCGGGGGTATTTGGCCAGGTCCTCCTTCGGCCCGAACTGCGTCGGGTTGACATAGATGCTCGTCACGAGGAAATCTCCGAGCTTGCGGCCCTCTTCCATGAGACGGAGGTGGCCCCGGTGGAGATAACCCATCGTGGGTACGAAGGCGACCTTTTTGCCCTGGTTTCTCAAGGTTTCAGAAACCTGCTGCATTTCCTTCGCTTTTTCGATGACGATCATGGCCTTGCCCCCAAAACACAAAAAGCCTCGCCGCACAGGGCGGGAGGCTGGTAAAAGCGGAACACTTCTGGCGTGTTGACCTCCGTCCCAGTCCCCCAAAAGGGGATCCAAGCGGTGCGGCCCCCTAATAACAGAAGTCCAGGGGGCTGTCAAGCGGGTTTTATGCCCTGCAGAAAAAATTACTCAGGGCGGCAAACTCGTGGACGGAAAGCGTTTCGGCCCGGCGCACCCCGTCGATGCCCAGGGCTGACAGGGCGGCGTTGATCTGATCCACCGTGACGGGAATCGTTGAGGACTTGAGATTGTTCAGGAGGGTCTTGCGGCGCTTCGAAAAGGAGGCCCTTACCAGGCGCCGGAAAAAATCCATGTCGTCGACCCTGCAGAGGGGCTCGTCCCGTATGTCCAGCCGGATGACCCGGGATTCCACATCGGGCCTCGGGTAAAAACAGCCGGCAGGTACCCTGGTTTCCAGCATCGGTTCCGTGTAGAGGGCCACGTAGACGGACAGGGGTCCGTAGTCCTTCGTCCCGGGAGGTGCCGCGAGCCTTTCGGCCACCTCGCGCTGGAGCATCAAGACGACCCGGTCGAGGCACCTCCGGTATTCGAGCAGCCTCAGCACGATCTGGCTCGACAGGTTGTAGGGGACGTTCCCGATGACCTTGATCCTCTCCTTGCGGCTCTCCCGCATCGGGTCCGCGCACACCGAGGAAAAGTCGAACTGGAGTACATCGGTGTGGACGATCTCGACATTCTCGAAGCCCCCGAGCTCCTGCTGGAGGACCCCCACGAGGAGCCTATCCAACTCCAGTGCGACGACACGCCGTGCCGTACGTGCGATCATGGCCGTAAGGACCCCGATGCCCGAACCGATCTCCACGACGGTGTCCGTGTCTTGCACGCCGGCGATCCGGACGATTTTCTCCAGGATGTTCGGATCGCAGAGGAAACACTGACCGAGCCGCTTGCGCGGCCGGATCCCGTATTTATGGAGAAGGCTCAGCGGGCTCGACATAGCGGGTTCTCAGCTTTCCAACGGCATGACGGGTGATGAAATACGACGGCACGGCGAACAGACAGGCCAGAATCAGCCCACCGACCACCAGCGGGTAAAGGATGTGCCAGCCGATCTCCAGGATCGCACGGACATCGTGGTCCGCGAGAACGAAAGGATTGGGGTCCAGGCCCAGCACGGCAATGCCGAGTTCGTACTCAGCCAGGTAGAAAAAGGGGATCGTGAGCGGGTTCGAGATGATCGTTGCACCCAGCATGCCCGCCGTGATGTTCTGGCGGAAGACGAGGCAGCTGACCATGACCAGGGCCGTGTGGAAAGGAATGGTGGGCGTCACCCCGATGAATACGCCCAAGGCCATGGAGCGGGCGATCTCCTCCGGTCTCCCGCTCAGGCTTAGGAACCGGTTGTAGAACTCGTTGATCCTGTCCCTTATCGTCATGAACGTTCGACGGCCCCGCCGAGCCCTGTGCAGCTTTTGCTGTCTACCGATTCAAGGACGTTCCCGCTTGATCGTTTGTCTTTGTTTCTCACCTTTTGCCCGTATCTATTGCGAATCGATCGGCCAGCGGGAAAGGGCATTCAGATCGAGGGGGTCTTTTCTGCCGCGTGTGAGGAAATGATGGCCCACGACGGCGATCATGGCGGCATTGTCCGTGCAGAATACGGGCGGCGGGATGGTGACCCGGATTCCCTTCTTTTGGGCATCCCACAAAAATCGCGCCCTCAGGCGGCTGTTGGCGGCCACACCGCCGACGACGGCCACCTGCCCGATGGAGTGCATTTCGGCCGCACGCAGGGTCTTCTCGACGAGGACATCCACGATCGCCTCCTGGTAGCTGGCCACGATATCCGGGATTTCACCCTGGGCCGGGGGCCGGTCGAGTCTTTTCGTGTACGTCAGCAACGCCGTCTTGACGCCGCTGAAACTGAACTCGAGGCTGTCCTTCATGGATCTCGGGAAACTCACGGCCGAAAGGTTTCCGGTTTTTGCCAGGCGGTCGATGACGACGCCTCCGGGATAACCGATGTCCAGGAGCTTTGCCGCCTTGTCGAAGGCCTCGCCGGCGGCGTCGTCGCGCGTCTGACCGACGAGACGCATCCGCTCGAAATCCTCGACGACGTAGATGTTCGTGTGGCCGCCGGAGACGACGAGGGCGACAAACGGAAAGGCGGGCTTGTCCTCGGCCAGGAATGCCGAGGCGACATGGCCCTCCAGGTGGTTGACACCGACAAAGGGGATGCCTCGAGCCATGGCCAGAGCCTTGGCCATGGACAGACCGACCAGCAGGGAGCCCACCAGCCCCGGACCCCGGGTCACGGAGACGCCATCGATCGCGTCAAGAGTTACCCCTGCCCGCCCGAGGGCTTCCAGAACGACGGGTACGATCACCTCGACGTGCTTGCGCGATGCAATCTCGGGGACGACACCGCCGTACTTCTCGTGGATCGGGATCTGTGAGGCAATGACGTTCGACAACAATTGATTGCCATCCTGCAAAACGGCCGCCGCCGTCTCGTCGCAGGAGGACTCGATGCCCAGTACCAGCATGGCCAGTCATCTAGCACATTTCCCCTTTTATTTAAAGTCCGAAACGCGTATATACTTGTCACGAAAGGCAGGGAGACGATGGAGATCAGATCGGACTTTCTCGTTATCGGAAGCGGCCTTGCGGGTCTGAGTTTTGCCATCAAGGCATCCCGTTTCGGCTCCGTGGCCATCATCACGAAGAAAAACACCACGGAATCGTCGACGAACTACGCCCAGGGCGGCATCGCGGCCGTGATGGATGCCGAGGACAGCTTCGAGCTGCACGTCGAGGACACCCTGAAGGCTGGAGCCGGACTTTGCCGCGAAGACGTGGTTCGTTTCGTCGTCGGCGAGGGGCCCGAGCGGATCGCCGAACTGATCAACTGGGGCGTCGAATTCTCCCGGAAGGCGGGGACCGAATCGTCTTTCGATCTCGGAAAAGAGGGAGGCCATTCCAGGCGGAGGGTCCTGCACGCGGCCGACTCGACGGGAAAAGAGATCGAACGGGCCCTCATCGACAGGGTTCACACCATCGAGAATATCCGGATCTACGAAAACTTTCTCGCCATCGACCTGATCCGCGAGTCCAAAGTCCTGGGACGAAAATCGCTTTCCCGGGAAGAACAGGATCGTTGCCTCGGCGCCTACGTGTTTGACATCGAGAACGACCGGATCTACACGTTCCGGTCCCGGTTCACGATCCTGGCCACGGGAGGGGCGGGTAAAGTCTACCTCATCACGACAAACCCCGACATCGCCACGGGCGACGGCATCGCCATGGCCTGGCGCGCCGGGGCGCACATCGCCAACATGGAATTCATCCAGTTTCACCCGACCTGCCTCTTTCACCCCGAGGCCAAGTCCTTCCTGATCAGCGAGGCCGTCCGCGGCGAAGGCGGCGTTCTGAGGCTCAAGAGCGGCGTCCCTTTCATGGAGAGATACCACACGCTGGGAAGCCTGGCGCCCCGGGACATCGTGGCGAGAGCCATCGACATCGAGCTGAAGAAATCCGGCGACGACTGCGTGGTTCTCGACATCAGCCATCGGGACCGGGATTATCTGATGGATCGCTTCCCCACCATTTATAACCGCTGCCTCCGTTATGGGATCGACATGGCCAAAGAGCCCATCCCCGTCGTCCCGGCCGCCCATTACCTCTGCGGAGGAATCGTGGTGAACGGCAACGGCGAGACCAGCATCGACCGGCTCTTCGCGGCCGGCGAGGTGGCCTGCACGGGGCTGCACGGGGCCAACCGGCTGGCGAGCAATTCCCTCCTGGAATGCGTTGTCTTTGCTCACAGGGTCTGTGAGAGGATCCGGGAGCGCATGAGCGAGCCGGCCGGGGCGGAGCTGCCGATTCCCCCCTGGCAGGCGGGCCAGGCTACGGAGAGCGACGAATCCATCGTCATCGAACACAACTGGGACGAGATCCGGCGCTGCATGTGGAACTATGTGGGGATTGTGAGGTCCAACAAACGGCTGGAGCGGGCCAAGAAGAGGATGGAGCTCATCAGCCAGGAGATCCAGGACTACTACTGGAGCTTCAAAATCACGCGGGACCTGCTCGAACTGCGCAATCTTTCCGTCGTGGCCAACCTCATCGTCGCCTGCGCCATGATGCGCAAGGAGAGCCGGGGGCTTCACTACAACCTGGATTATCCGGATCGGGACGACCGGTACTGGCACCGGGACACGATAGTGCGGCGGTAAAGAAGAAGGTGAGAGGTTGGGAAGGTAAGAAATCCGGAGAAGCGCCGGGTTAACTCAAATCCATGGCATCCCCGACCTTTTTACGTTCTCACTTTCTCACCCTCTTCCCTGCGAAGGTTCGCTTGAAGATGTAGTCCACGTTTCCGAGGAAATTTTCCAGTCGGAAGACCTCGTCGATTTCCCCGGGGCCGAGAACCGACTTCACCCGTTTGTCGGATAGAAGCAGGTCCTTGAACTCGATTCCCTCCACCCAGGCGCGCATGGCGTTTTCCTGTACGACGGCATAGGCCTGCTCTCTCGTCATTCCCTTCTCCGCCAGCTTCAAAAGAACCTTCTGCGAGAAAATGACCCCCCGGGTGAGGTTGAGGTTCTCGAGCATGCGCTCAGGGTAGACCACGAGTTCGTCGACCAACCTCGCGAAGCGGCTCAGCATGAAATCCAGGAGAATCGTCGCGTCGGGGCCGATGACCCGCTCGACGGAGGAGTGGCTGATGTCGCGCTCGTGCCAGAGGGGCACGTTTTCCATGGCCGACAGGGCATACCCCCGCATCAGCCGCGCAAGCCCGGAGATATTTTCCGACAGGACGGGGTTGCGCTTGTGGGGCATCGCCGAGGAGCCTTTCTGGCCCGGCGAGAAATATTCCTCGGCTTCGCGCACTTCGGTTCGCTGGAGGTGGCGGATCTCGACGGCGAATTTTTCCAGGGACGAGGCGATGAGGGCAAGAACCGAGAAATACTCGGCATGGCGGTCTCGCTGGACGATCTGCGTGGCCACCGGTTCGGGTTTGAGCCCGAGTTTGCGGCAGACGTAGTCTTCCACGGAAGGATCGATGAAGGCGAAGGTCCCCACGGCCCCCGAGATCTTGCCGCAGGCGACGGCGCTGCGCGCCCGAATGAGCCGTTCGCGATTCCGGGCCATTTCTTCATGCCACATGGCCATCTTCAGTCCGAAGGTGACCGGCTCGGCATGGATGCCGTGGGTCCGTCCGATCATGAGGGTTTTCTTGTGCCGGGAAGCCTTTTTTTTCAGGATGGCCAGCAGCTTGTCGATATCGGCCAGGAGGATGTCCGTGGCCTCCTTCAGAAGCACGGCGAAGGAGGTGTCGAGGATGTCCGAGGATGTAAGCCCCATGTGAATGAAGCGCGAATCGGGCCCGACGAATTCCGCGACACTCGTCAAAAAGGCGATCACGTCGTGCTTGACGGTCCGCTCGATCTCGTCGATTCGCTCGACGTCGAAGCGCGCCTTCGACTGGATCGTCCGGAGCGCTTTACGGGGGATCTTTCCCTTCCGGGCCAGGGCCTCACAGACGAGAATTTCGATGTCGAGCCACTTCTGGAAGCGGTTCTGCGCGCTCCAGATGGATTCCATTTCCTTGCGCGAATATCTCGGGATCATGGCGCCTCTTCGACGGGGGGGGGTGGGTATTGAAATCGTGGGGGGATACTATCATGTCCGGACAAAAGGAATCCATATTTTTCTGCCGGCTCACCGCTTCCCCGACGACTCCGGGTACTTCCGGGTCAGCTGCCCGGATAACTCCCGCAGGAAGCCTTCCTGATTCCGGTACAGGATGGCCTTCCATCCCCTGTCTACAGCCCGACTGACGTGGCCGGCGTTGTCATCGACGAAGAGCACTTCCTGTCCCTGCCGGTTCAACAGTTTCAGAACATCGTCGAAATGAGTGGGGTCGTTCTTGCTCTTTCCCATGTGGTAACTGTTGAAGACATAGTCAAAACGTCCATACAGGTCAAATCGAGCGTCGATTTCGTCCAGCCAGTTCGTCTGGTCGCTCAGGATGCCCACGGTGAGCCCCCGGCTCCGGAGTTCATCCGCCAAATCAAGCATCGGCGCGCGAAGGGTGAAATGCCCGATGATCTCGAGCCGCAAGGCCTCATCCGTTCCGCGCACGCCTGTCTCGCTGCGCAGGGCGTCCCACCAGCGACCCTCCCTTGCCCTCCCCGTGACATAGCCTGTCTTGACGACCAGCTCGTGCCCCTTCACGACGACGTCCTGCTCGGCCAACCCGCTCAGCTTCCCGATGGCGGCCAGCCCGTCTCGAAAGCCCTCGTCGGCAAGGACTCCCCCGAAATCAAAGAGAACCGTATTGACAGTCTTGAACTCCGGGTCTGAAGGCATGTATTCCCTCTGCGGGTTCACCCCGATCCAAGTGCAGGGGCGCACGGCGGCCTGCAAAAAAAGCCCGGCGAGGAGCCGGGCTTTCTTGATTTCTGGTGGCGGCGCAGGGACTTGAACCCCGGACACTGCGGATATGAGCCGCATGCTCTAACCGACTGAGCTACGCCGCCTCAAAAAAGGAATGTCGTAATTACCCTACTTTTTCCGAATTGTCAAGCATCCCGCCTCGACCAACCGGGCCGTAGCTACGGTGCCTGCGGCGCGAGTTTGTAGGCCACCAGGCAGCTGTTCGACTTGATCGTCGGGCCGACGGACAAAACCAGCGCCAGCACGATTTCATCCTGCCCGTCGTTGTCGATGTCCTTGATCTGGTAGTCGGCCACATAACCGCTGATCTTTTTCGTTCTCCACACCTCGGCAAGGCCCAAACCGTCCCATTCGAGGTTGTAGACCTCCGCCGAGGTGAAGAGCGGCATGTTCTTCAGCACCCTCCCCGATGCAGAGAGGTTCTTGACCACGATGACTTCTTTCTTGCCGTCCTTGTTGAGATCATAGGTCAGGATCCGGGGCCTCATGTAGATCGAGTCCGATTCATCAACCATGCTCCGCGTGCCTGCGGCATAGACCGGCTTGAAGGTACTGTTGCTGCCCCCGTATACCTCGTCGCTTCTCCAGATCAATTCAGGGGCTCCCGTGACCTTCTGGAGATGGATCAGCAGCTTGGACGTCTTTTCGTAGATACGCAGGTAGTCGTTCTCGTCGAAGGTGAGAACCCGCTCGACACCCAGTCCGTCCACGGCATCCAGGGTCAACCCGTAGAGCGGCAGGCCCTGGGGAATCGGCAGTTTCTCACCCAGCCTGTACTTCCCGTCATCCCAGGTGACGAGATGGATGGGGTTGATGAAGGGGTTTTGCGGGCTCGTGGAAAGGATCTGCCCGAGCAGCCTCGTGGTTCCCGTCGTGTTGATCGCCCGCATCATGAAGTTAAGGCCCTTCGCGATCACCTCGTAATTTCCGTTGCGGTATTCGAGGACAAACGAATCGATCGTCTGACGGTTGATGCTCGTCACAAAGATCTCGGGGATCCCATTGCCGTTGACATCGGCAATGTCCACTCCCAGGTATTGCTCGTAGGTTCCCCCCGAGATCTTCTTCAACAGCTTGAATCCGCTTGCGTCTCTCTGATAAATGTAAACCGTGGTGTTGTCGATGATCACCGTTTCATTGAGGTTGTCGCCGTTGACGTCGCCGATATCGACGCCCTTGAACTCGGTCCCGGATTTCGGGCTCATCCAGAACCCCTTCTTGCTGAGCGGCTCAGGGGCCGTAATGTAATCCGGGTTGATGATCCCCGTATAGGTCGTCTTCCCTCTTCTCATGCCCGCTACGATGTCCGTTTCCTGGGACTTGCCTGCCGCCGCGGCTGACCCGGTCGCAGCGGCGGCAGCAGCCGTTGGCGCTGCCGCAGCCGGAGCAACGGGCGCCGGCGCCGCCAGGGCTTCGCCGGTGACGTGGGACCGGATTCTCTGCGAAAAGTCGCCGATCTTCGGGATCACCTCGTTCATCCCGCGGGTCTGTTCGTAAAGTGTCACCGGCGACTGGCTCGAGGCCACATCCAGCAGCTTCCCGTCCAGGCTCAGGCTCTCGCCGATCTTGGTGATGCTCCCCCAGACGACAAAATCCGCTTTCAGCCGCTTGCCGATCGCCAGGACGTCGGCCTGCGTGATGTCCTTCTTCCCCTTGTCCATGGACTCGAGGACGCTCGATTTGCTCAGGACTTCCGTCTTCCCGCCGACCGTCACACGGGAGATGAGCATGTCCCAGATTCCTTCGCGGATGTAATTGATGTTTTCGCTGCTGTTCACCGTGAAGGGCAGAATAGCGATCTTTTTCGTCTGCTGCGCCTCCGGGGCGGAAAACGTCGCCATCAGCAAGACCATCCCCAGGGCAATCAGAATCGTTTTCTTCATCCTTTTTCTCCTTGCCGGTTTGTTCACCGGCCCAGATTCTTTAGCATCGAATTCCGAATGATTCAAGGCTCTTTTGTATGAACAAACGATGGCGGTCACGGTTGACCGAACCTTCGTTTCAGGGCGCACTTGATTTCGGCGGCCTTCTCGAACACGGCCGGGTAGCGTCTCCGGAGCGCCCTGACGAGACGCCTCAGCGCCGGGACCTCCGGAGCGAGGATGGTCAGGGCTGCCACGATGAACAGGATCCCCTGGAGGAAGGGAAGCGCCAGGCCGACGACGCCGAGAAGCAGCAGGGGCCAGCCCACAAAGTGCCTCCAGTATTTTCTTCCCGGTTTTCCCTCCCCGCTCATTGCCCACCTTTTCCTTTCCATTCCATGTCCGGCGCGGATTATACCACAGATGAAAAAGATATTTTAAAGAGCCGCCTTTTTTGCTATCCATTTCTTATGAGCAACAGGACTCTTTCCCGCCTGCCACTCCGGTCGTCCTTCCTGACGGCCGCCCTTGCCGCGTTCGTGCTTGTGTCGCTCCCTGCGTCGAGCCCCCGGGTGGCAGCCGCAGAAGGGCCGGGAAAAGGAGACCGCCGAGTGATCCAACTGCCGAAACCGGAGATGAAGGGCAAAATGAGCCTCGAAGAGGCGATGTCAAAACGGGCGTCCGTCCGCGAGTACCGGCAAAGGGAGCTGACGCAGGAAGAAATCGGCCAGATTCTCTGGTCCGCAGGCGGACAGACAAGGCCATGGGGAGGCCGAACGGTGCCCTCTGCAGGCGCCCTCTACCCGCTGGAGATCGATCTTGCAACGCCGGAGGGCTTGTTCCGCTACCTTCCCGAGAGACACCGGCTTCAGCCCCGCGCCACGGGTAACCTTCTCCCGAAGCTGGCCGCCGCGGCCCTTCACCAGAATTTCGTCGCCCGGGCGCCGGCCGTTGTGGTGATCTCGGCCGTCTACGAGCGCACGAAACGCCGCTACGGCAGCCGGGCCGACCGATACGTGCACATGGAAGCGGGCCACGCAGCGCAGAACATTCATCTGGAGGCCGTTGCGCTGGGCCTGGGATCCGTCGCCGTGGGCGCTTTCGACGACGGCGAAGTGCATCGAATCCTCGGTCTCGGGGCCG
This sequence comes from Syntrophaceae bacterium UBA5744, assembly GCA_002419215.1. GTDB lineage: Bacteria > Desulfobacterota > Syntrophia > Syntrophales > UBA2192 > UBA2192. The sequence goes on along the minus strand of DIFQ01000038.1, from coordinate 21,958 downwards.
ATGAAAAGCCCCTGTACCTGATTCCCGTCGGCGAACCGGAACGGCGCCCATGATCCAGCCGATCCCGACGGGCTGCAGCCCGCAGACGCCCTTCATGCCTGCATTCCCGCTCAGAAACCCTCATCTGCAGACGATCCTTGCCAGCCTGAAGATCCGCGCCCTGGGGGCCAATCCCTTCCGGCAGCGGTCCGAAGAAATTCTCGTCGACGCCGGCTCCGGGGTCCGGCTCCTGGGTCACAGGACCTTGCAGCCCGGCGGCCGGAGCCTGGGCCTTGTCATTCTGCTCCACGGCTGGGAGGGGAGTTCCGAGTCCACGTATATGCTGACGACAGGGCGCCGGCTCTACCGCAGCGGCTATGACGTCTTTCGCCTCAACCTGCGCGATCACGGTCAGAGCCACCACCTCAATGAGGGGGTGTTTCACAGCGCCCGGATCGAGGAGGTCTGTACGGCCGTTCTGAACATCGTCGCAGCGGCCGCCGGCAGGCCCTGTCACCTGGTCGGGTTCTCGCTGGGCGGCAATTTCGGTCTCCGGATCGCCCTGAGGCTGAGCCCCGGCCAGGCAGGAAGCCTCCGGAATATCATTGCCATCAGCCCCGTCCTGGACCCGTTGAAAGCCACCCATGCCATCGACGGCGGCTTATTCGTCTACCGCGACTACTTCGTGAAGAAGTGGAAGCGGTCGCTCGGCATCAAACAGCGGCTTTTCCCCGCAAGATATGATTTTACCGACGTGATGGGGCTGAAGAGCTGCATGTCGATCACGGAGCGCGTCATCCCGCGCTACACGCCCTTCCGGAATGTCCTCGAGTATTTCCAGACTTACAGGCTGGTCGAAGCCGACTTCTCTCGCCTCGCCGTTCCCGCCGCGATCCTGGCCTCCGAGGACGACCCCGTCATCCCCGTCGACGATTTCCGTGCCCTCCGGGGTAACGACCGTCTTCGAGTGGTCATTGAGCGCCACGGGGGCCACTGCGGCTTTCTGCAAAATCTCCGCTTCCATGTCTGGTTCGAAGGCCTCATCGAAGAGGTGGTCCGGAATCGCGCAATCTGCGGCTGAGGCTCGTCACGCTTTCAGGCATCCTGCATTTCTCAGGTCTGCCTTGATGCCCTCTTCGAAATCTGTATAATAAAAAAATGCCGGAGCACAGGATGCCGTTACCCGATTTCTCGGACAAAGAAGGAATCATCGATCTGATCGTCGAGCGGCTTGGCCTCGTCCCCATCGACTACGAGGAGCGGGTCGACTTCATCCGCAGCCGCAATGGAACTGCCGAGCGCTGGCTTGCCGCCGGGGTAATCCTTCTGATTCATTACCACGAGGAGGCGGGGCGGGAGGGGCAATTTCTTCTGCAGCTCATCAAGCGCTCTTCCATCGTCCCGCAGCCCGGAGACCTCAGTTGCCCGGGCGGCATGCTCCACCCTTCGATGGATGTACTCCTGAAACACCTGATCGCGACGGGTTTCCTGCCAACCCTGCGCGGCAAAGCCCTCTCACTGGCCAGGTCCCGGGGCGCGAACACATTTGACCATGTCTCTCTCTTTCTTGCAAATGCCCTGAGGGAAGCATGGGAAGAAGTCCGGGTCAATCCGTTCAACGTCCGCTTCCTGGGGCCCCTGCCCTCTCGTGAACTTTACGTGTTTTCCCGGATCATCTTCCCCGTCGTGGGGCTCGTGAAGAGGGACTGGCGATTTCAGCCCAACCGGGAGGTGGAGCGGATCGTCGAGATCCCCCTGAAAGCCCTTTTTGACAAGAATCATTACGGGACGCTGACCGTGGAAATCGAGACCCCCGTGCATTTCAGGCAGCAGGTGGAGCCGGTGCGTGACTTCCCGTGCTTCCTGTTCACGCCCCCGGGCGGCAAGGAAGAGATTCTCTGGGGCGCCACCATGTCCATCATCATGAATTTCCTGGAGATCGTCTTCGATTTCAAGCTTCCCGGCGAAATTTCGGACCGCGTCGTCCGGAAATCCCTGCGATCCGACTATGCAACGGGCAATCACAACTCAACACCTTGCTGAGACAGGCATGATGAAGGAACTCCTGAACATCCGCGCCGTCGTCTTCGATTTCGACGGGACCCTGGCCCACCTGAACATCGATTTCATGGAGATGCGCCGGGACATCCTCGATCTGGCGGCAACGTTCGGCATCTCGGAAGAAGGCATGGAGCGGCTCTTTGTGCTCGAGATGATCACGGAGATCCGAGACCGGATCGGCCGGACCAATTCCCGGCAGGCAGGGGCCTTTTCCGTTCGCGCCCTGGGGCTGGTGAGCGACCGGGAGCTGGCAGGGGCCGTCAACAGTCGCCTCTTTCCCGGCGTGAAGGAGATGTTCGTGGAATTGAAGCGCCGCGGGATCAAGACGGGAATCCTGACGCGGAACTGCATCGAGGCCGTCACGGTGATCTTCCCGGATGTCCGAAGCTACTGCGATGCCGTTGTGACGAGGGACGACACCTCGAGGGTGAAACCCGACCCGGAACACATCCACATCGTACTGAGGCGCCTGAACGAAGAGGCGCGCCTGGCCGCCATGGTCGGTGATCATCCCATGGACATCCTTGTCGGCAAGGGTGTGGGGGCGTTCGCCATCGGCGTTCTGACAGGCTATTCCAACATCGAGGACCTGAAAGGCGCCGGGGCCGAAATGATTCTCGAACGGGTTGCAGAAATCACGAATTACCTGGGATAGAAGCAAAATTCGGGAATCCGGGTTCCGCCCCCGGGCTTAATGATAGGTCTTTCTGTCTGACGATGTCGGCATCAAGCGGAGGCAGATCCCGTTGACCCGATCGGTGAGCAACTGGGCTTCCTGCCAGAGGTCCTCCGCCGTCCGGCTCATCTTGTCGAGTTCGTCCGTCATCCGCTGCATGCTTTCACGGGTCGCTCTCGAGTATTCCTTGAGCTGGACTTCCCGCGCCCGGCACTCGTCGATGAGCTCCCGATGCCGTTCGAGCTCCTCCGCCGACAGTCCCTTGTCCCGGATCAGATCGTCGATGGTTTTGACCGGCTTCACGTCCCTCTCCTTCGTTGAACCGATACGATGTGTTCTCTCGGTGAAACCTTACCCCGGAATCATGGAAATGACAATACGACGAAGAGATGATTTTTCCGCGCCTTCGCCTAAGAAGGATTCATGAGTCCCCGTACGAATAATTTCGTAGTCTGTCCATCCATTCTCCAGATCACCGGCTCTAACGGAACGAGGGGCGCCCTGCCAACTTTTATGCATCGCACTTTAAAATATGATATATGTAAAAAATCTTGAATCAGAAATGTCACAGGGAACAGGCATGTTCAGAGTAACCGTCACCAAGAGTTTTTCCGCCGCCCATGCCTTGAAAATCGGGGGCAAGTGCGAAGGTCTGCACGGCCACAACTTCAAGGTCGACGTCACCGTGGAAGGCCGCACGCTCAGCCCCGAGGGTCTCCTCATCGACTTCCGCGACCTCAAGAAGTGGACCGTCGAGGTGCTCGACGAACTCGATCACAAGAACCTCAACGAGCTGGCCCCCTTCTCCGGGGATTGCGCGACCTCGGAGCGGGTGGCACGCTTCATCTTCGAGAGCCTCGCCGCCCGGATGGAGGGAAACACCGCACGCATCGCCGAGGTGACGGTCTGGGAGTCCGACAATGCCCGCGTGAGCTACACGGGAGAGGATCGATGATCGACGTTCAAAGCCGGAGGGACCGCCGGAAGATCAACATCAAGAAAGTGGGCGTCAAGGGCATCCAGTACCCCATCATCGTGCAGGACCGGGCCAACGGGGTCCAGCACGTCAATGCAACCGTCAACATGTACGTCAACCTGCCCCACCAGTTCAAGGGCACCCACATGAGCCGGTTCATCGAGATCCTCAACGAATACCGGGGGCAGATCAATATCCGCAGTTTCGAAAAGATCCTCCTCAAGATGCGCGAAAAGCTCAACGCCAAGTCGGCGCACATGGAGATCGAGTTCCCCTACTTCATCGAGAAGAGCGCCCCCGTCTCGGGGGCGAAGAGCCTGATGGACTACCGATGCTGGTTCACGGGGGAAAACGACGGGGAAAAGACGGATTTTCTCGTGGGCGTCTCGGTGCCCGTGACGACCGTCTGCCCCTGTTCCAAGGAGATGAGCTGCATCGGGGCCCATAACCAGCGAAGCATCGTGCGGGTCCAGGTTCGTTTTCGGAAGTTTTTCTGGATCGAGGATGTCATCAGCCTGGTGGAGAGCTCGGCAAGCGGCGAGGTCTACTCCCTGCTCAAACGGGTAGACGAGAAGCACGTGACGGAAACGGCCCACGCAAACCCCATGTTCGTCGAGGACGTGGTGCGCGCCGTGGCCGTGAAATTGAACCGCGACTCGAACTTCACCTGGTACAGCGTGGAGGCCGAGAACATCGAGAGCATCCACAATCACAGCGCCTACGCCTACGTGGAAAAGGAATGACCGGAATCGCCAGGCATGGACAACCGCGAGGCAGATCATGAGCGGAGACAGCCCGCCGTAAAGGATAGCCGGGAGGGGAGATTCTTCTACCCCTGGGAGCGGACGCTCGACCGCCTCGTGACGCCCTTCGAGGAATTCATCCACCGCCAGACGACAAGCGGGATCATCCTGCTGGCCACGTCCTTTTTGGCTGTCGTGCTGGCCAACTCCCCCTTTCGCGACACCTACCTTCACCTGACGCACGCTCCCGTCGTTTTCCAAATCGGCGGGGCGGCACTGCAGATGTCCTGGCAGCACCTGGTCAACGAAGGCCTCATGGTCTTTTTCTTTTTCGTCGTCGGCCTCGAAATCAAGCGGGAAATCCGGGTCGGTGAGCTCTCCGAGCCGAGAAAGGCGCTTCTGCCGGCCATCGCCGCAATGGGCGGGATGCTGGGCCCGGCGGTTTTCTACTGGTTCTTGAACCCGTCAGGGGAGGCGGCACGGGGCTGGGGGATTCCCATGGCCACCGACATCGCTTTTTGCGTGAGCGCCCTTGTCCTTCTGGGCCGGCACGTCCCGGTGGCGTTGACCATTTTCCTTGTCAGCCTTGCCATCGTCGACGATATCGGGGCCGTCATCGTCATCGCCATCTTCTACACGCAGTCGATTCACCTGCCCTCGCTGGGGTGGGCCGCCGCCCTCTTCGCCGTCCTCGTCTCCTTCAATCTCAGCGGGGTACGCAGGGGGCTCCCCTATGCCCTGACAGGAATTCTCTTGTGGCTTTTTTTACTGAAATCCGGGCTCCATGCGACGATCGCGGGGGTCCTGGTCGCATTCTGCATCCCGGCGCGCGCTCACTTCAGCCCCGACCTTTTCTGCTCGAGCCTGGAGGAACTGATCGCCCGCTACCGCGGTAGCTGCCGGATCGATGAAAATGTGCTGTCGAACACGGAGTTGCAATCGGTTATCAACCGGATGGACGACGAAATCCGTCTTGCCGATTCCCCCCTGCGCCGCATGGAAGACCGGATGCACCTGCCGGTCGCGCTGCTGGTCATCCCGATCTTCGCGTTGACCAATGCAGGGATCGAGATGGAATGGGGCAGCATCGAGGCAACGCTGCGCCACCCGGTGACTCTCGGGGTGGTCTCCGGGCTCTTCCTGGGTAAGATGGCGGGGATATACCTTTTTTCCTGGGCGGGAATCCGGCTGGGGCTGGTTTCGCTTCCCGCGGCCGTGACGATCCGTCACGTGCTGGGGGTCGGCTTTTTGGGAGGGATCGGGTTCACCATGTCCATCTTCATCGCGGAGCTTTCCTTTCCCGGAAACCCGGAATTTCTCCGGATGGCCAAATCCGGCATTGTCCTGGCGTCTCTTCTTTCCGCGCTGACGGGGATCCTCTGGCTTCGATTTTTCTGTTCGAAACCAGTTCCCGTCGGCAGGGACGTGTAGAGCGCCCTTACACGCTCTCCTCCATGGGCAGGATGAAGCCCTTGATGCCCGAGCGGGGGTGGGTCTTCCGGATCTCGAGGATGGCCTCCTTGATGCAGCTCACCTCGTCGTCGCTGGCGGCGATGAAGAGGGCATTGTTCTTCCCCGGCCAGCATTGCGTGCCGAGCTTCGGCACCGTGTCCGTCCCCTCGCCCCGAACCTCTCTCATCTTCGAGTAGGCCCGGACTCCGCCTTTCTTGAAGGCCTCGATCACATCCTCATCGGCGGCATCGCAATAAACGATCAGAAACATCTTCATGGCCCCTCCTCTGTGCTACGACGGTCCGAACATGCTGTTGGGCGTTGCCGGGGATTCCTGTCGATTCCAGACTCCCGATCCTTTCGCTAGGATTCGGTTTTGTCGTCGTTGCTTTTTCGCCTGATCATCCCTGCCATTTTTGCCGAAGATGTCGCGAGGGCCTTGGGGGCATTCCGGATATTCCCCAGGGCGGCGGGTACTTGCGCGATTCTCCTCTTCCAGTAACCCGGGGTGGCAAGCTTCCTGAATTCCCCGCGTTTCAGCCACTCCTGGCCGTCGTCGAAAAGGTCGTAAGCGGCCGGTACCACGGCAAGGGTCAGGAACAGCGACGTCAGGAGACCCCCGATGACGGACACGCCCATGGGCGAGCGGGTCTCGGCCCCTTCACCCACTCCGAAGGCTACGGGAAGCATGCCGAAAATCATGGCAACGGTCGTCATGAGGATAGGCCTGAGCCGCACGGGACCGGCCTCCAGGATGGCCTCTCGGCGCGGCACGCCTCTCGCCCGAAGCGTGTTCGTGTAATCCACCAGCAGGATGGCGTTTTTCTTCACGAGACCCATGAGCAAGATGAGTCCGATGTAGCTGAAGACGTTGAGGGTCTTCCCCGTGATCAGGAGAGCCCCGAAGGCGCCGATGAACGACAGGGGAAGGGAGAGCAGGACCGTGAAGGGGTGGATGAAGCTCTCGAACTGCGCAGCCAGGACCATGTAGGCCATAATGACTCCCAGCAGGATCGCAAACAGCAGGTATTGGAAGGACTCCTGCATCACGTTGGCCTGGCCCTTGTAGCTCGCCGTGAAATCGGAGGGGAGCACGCCGGCCGTGATTGCGTCGAGCTCCGCCATGGCCTGTCCCATGGGTTTCTTCTCGAGGTTGGCAAAGACGGTCACGGCCCGTTGCCGGTCGACCCGGTTGATGACGCTGGGGCCGCCCCCCTCTTGAACCTGCACGACATTCGACAGCTCCACGAGACGCCCGTCCTTCGAGCGCACGTAGATCCGCCCTATGTCGGCCGGGCTCGACCTGTCGCCCGGATCGAGTCGGGCCCTCACGTCATAGCGTCTCCCCCGCGCCTCGTCCTTGTACTTGGTCACGTCCACCTCTCCGCCGATCAGGAAGTTGACCGCCTCGGCGATCGTGGCGATGTTGACCCCCAGGTCGGCGGCCTTGTCCCGGTCGATATAGACTTTAATTTCCGGCTTTCCCGTCTCCAGGGAGGTGTCCACGTCGACGATCCCGGGCAGTTTCGCGAAATCCCCCGTGATCTGTTTCGCATACCTCTGGAGGGCATCCAGGTCCGTTCCCCGGATCGAGTACTGGATGGGCACGTTTCGCTGCCCGCCGCCGATCAGGGATATGTTCTCGGCGCTGGCCTTGAGGCCCGGGATCCGGGCCAGGTCCTTTCTGATCTGTGCCTGGATGTCCTGCTGGCTTCTCTTTCTTTCTCTCTTCGGCGAAAGGGTGATGAAGAAAACCGCTTTGTTGACCTCCCGGAATCGGCCGTAGCCCTGGGAATAGTACAGTCTCGTGATCTCAGGGATCTCCTTGACGCTGGCCTCGGCCTTCTGAAAAAGCTGATCCGTGGAGTCGACGGAATAGTCGATGGGCGCCTCGAGCCTGACGATGAACTGGCTCTGGTCCTCCGCCGGCACGAACTCCTTTCCGATGAACCGCGTCATCATCAGGCTCAGGATGAAAATGGCCAGGGCAAGAACGAGCACGGTCTTTCTCCTGTCCAGGCACAATGCGAGGAACCGTCGATAGATCACCTCCATCTCGTCGTATCGTCTCTCCAGCCAGTCCCCCATGCCCTGCATCCACCCGAAGATCCGTCGCAGAGGCTTCGATCGGGGACCGGGAGATTCCTGCCCGTGGGGCTTGAGATATCGGGAGGACATCATGGGGGTCAGGGTGAAGGAAATGATGAGCGACACGAGAACGGCGAAGACCACCGTGAGGGCGAACTGCCAGAAGAAGCGCCCGATGATCCCCTTCATGAAGGCCACGGGCAGGAAGATGGCCACAATGGCCATGGTGGTCGCCATGACGGCAAGCCCGATCTCGGCCGTGGCGAAGGATGCCGCCTCCCGGGGCTTCATCCCCTGCTCGATGTTGCGGTAGATGTTCTCGATGACGATGATGGCATCATCGATGAGCAGCCCGATGGACAGGGTCAGGCCCAGCATGGTCATGTTGTTGAAGGTGAACCCGAAGGCCTGGATGAGGGTGAACGTGGCAATGACGGAAATCGGGAGGGCCAGGGCGCTGATGAGCGTGGTCCGGACGTTTTTCAGAAAGAGGAAGACGGCAAAGACGGCGAGCAGTCCGCCGATGATCAGATGGTGCTGCACCTCGTTGATGGAGGTCTTGATGAACCGGGACTGGTCAAAGGAGACGCTGAGCTTCATCCCCGGCGGGAGGGACTTTTCGACCTTTACCAGTTCCTTTTTCACCAGGTCGATCACCTCGACGGTGTTGGTCCCCGACTGCTTCTGGATGCCCAGTCCGACAGCCGTCTCCCCGTTGAGGCGCGCAATGGATCGTCTCTCCTCGAGGCCGTCCTCGGCGCGGCCGATGTTCCGGATGCGCACGGGGGTGCCCCTGGAATAGGCCACGATGAGATCGTTGAAATCGGAAACCCGGGGGAATTCCCCCTTGACCTTGATGGAGTACTCCTTGGATAGACTCTCGATCCTCCCTCCGGGGATCTCCACGTTCTCCCGTGCCAGGGCCTGCACGACGTCGCTGGCCGTGATCTGATAGGCTTGGAGCTTGTCCTGGCTCAGCCAGATCCGAACCTGACGGAGCCTGATCCCCGAAACGTTGACGGCGCCCACACCTGACACCTTCTGCAGTTTCTCCTGGAGGACCTCGTCGGCATAGGTGGACAGCTCGCCGATCGAGCGGCTGCCCGAGAGGCTCAGCCACAATACCGGGGTGGAATCGGGGTCCACCTTCTGGATGATGGGCTCGTCGATGTCCGTGGGGAGTTTCGAGCGGATGATGGAGATCTTCTCCCGCACGTCCTGCACGGCGAGATCGATGTCTTTCTCGAGCTCGAATTCCACGGTGACGACGGACACCCCCTCGACGCTCTGGGAGCTGATCGTCTTGACGCCGTTGATCGTGTTGATCGACTCCTCGATCTTGTCCGTCACGTCGATGTCCATGATCTCGGGGCTTGCCCCGATCAGGCGCGTCGTGACGTTGACGATGGGGAAATCGACCTTGGGGTAGAGGTCGACGCCGATGCTGGGGTAGCTCACGATGCCCAGGACGACGAGGGCCATGAGGAACATCGTCGCCGTAACGGGCCTGCGGATCGAGGTGTCAGCGAGCCACATGGACCTTCACCCCTTCCGCGAGGTTCTGCTGGCCCACGACGACGAGGGTCTCTCCGCCCTTGAGGCCCTCGACGACCTCCATCGCATCGTCGTATTTGTTGCCCACTTTGACGATCCGTTCTTTCGCCCGGTCTCCTTCCACGACAAACACTTTCACGCTCTTGCCTTCATACAACAGGGAAGTCACAGGGATGACGACGGTATCCCTCGCCTCGGTCGTGTAGAGCATGACCTTGGCGAAAAGCCCCGGTTTCAGGAGGCGTTCCGCATTTGCGGCCCTCGCCTCGACCATGAGGCTCCGGGTCCGCTCGTCGATCGTCGGGTAGAGGATCGTGACGCGCCCCTTGAACTCCCTGTCGGGGTAGGCATCCACCTTGAATTGAACGTCCTGGTTGACCTTGAGCCGGCCGATGTCCTTCTCCGACACGGTGAAGAGAAGCTTCAGCGGGTCGGTCTGGACGAGGGTGTACAGCGGGGTGCCGTTGCGGACATATTCCCCCTGGGAGATCTTCTTCTCGCTGATGTATCCGGCCATTGGGGCAAGAATGCGCGTCTTGGCGTAACGCTCCCGCGCGATGGCCAGGGCGGCCTTGGAGCGCTCCATCTCGGCATCGGCAACGGCCATCCGCGTGAACACGTCGTCGAATTGCTGCTTCGTGACGAGTTCCTCCTTGTAGAGTGTCTCTTTTCGCGCGAACTCCGCCTTCGTGTTGACGAGCGTCGCCTCGGCCTGTTTGAGGGCGAACTCGACCCTCCTCAACTCGCTGGCATAGTCCCGGTCCTCCACCGTGGCGAGGAGCGCCCCCTTCGATACGAAGGCGCCCTCTTCGACGTTCGTGGTCCGCAGGATCCCCTCGATCTCGCTCGAGACGACCACCTGCTCGAAGGCCTTCAGCGAACCGATCGTTTCGATAAAGGGCCTCAGGGATTTCGTCTCCACGGTATTGACCTGAACGTTGATCGTTTTCTCCTCGGCCACCTTGGTTTCGTTCTTCCCGCATGCGCCGACCAGAAGGACCGGAAGGAGCAGAAACACGGCCGCAGCCGCGCGGAATGGCCTGATCGCGGTCAATGAGTTCGCGTCTCGGTTGAGCATCAGAATTGCTTCCTCCGGTTTACCTGGGTTTTTTTTCTTCGCCCATCGTTCCCGCGACATAATCCATCAGGGGATAACCCGTCACACGCTGCAGGCGCAGGATGAAGTACTGATAATTGTAGGTCGCATCGGCCATGAGCTTCTGGGCCGATATGAGAAGGTTGTTGGCATCGATGACGTCGAGGCTGCTGGCCAGACCGAACTCGAACTGTTTCGCCACGGCCCGGATGTTGTCCTCGGCATAGGCGAGCTGGTCCTGTGCGGATTTGTAGATGCCCTTCTGGGCGATGAGATCGAGATAGGTGTTTTCCACTTCCACGTTCACGGACTTCACGAAGTCCCGGTACTGAAACACCGCCTGGCGATACCTCGATTCCGACTCCCTCACCTCCGCCCGCCGAAGCCCCCCTTCGAAAATCGGGAAGTTCAGCGTGACGCCGCCCCAGATGCTTTCCTTGTTGTACGACGCGGTCTCGGGGCTCTGTTCGGTTCCGCTGTACACACCGGCGACGGACACCGACGGCCAGTAGGCGCCACGAGTGACGTCGATCTGCTTTTCGGAAATCTGGACCTGTGTCTCGACGCTCTTCACATCGGGACGTTTCTTGAGCGCACGTTCCTTCAAGACATCGAGAGGCGGCGTATCCCGCTCCTCGACGGGCATCTCCCTGATCTGGAAATCCCGTTCGATCCCGGCGATCCGCGCAAGGTACACCCGCGAGCTTTCATAGTAGTTTCTTGCCTTGATCTGGTCGGAAAGCGCTCCCGACAGCTCGCCCTCGGCCCGCAGGACCGTTGTTTTCGTGATTTCGCCCGCCTTGAGCCGGGTCCGGGCGGCTTCCCGGTATTTTGTCAGGCGCTCCACGTTGGAGTCGGCGATCTCGAGACCCTTCCGGGCCTTGAGAAATTCGAAGTAGGCCAGCGACAGGGTGAGCAGGAAATCCTCCTGGAACGACCGGAAATCAAAGCGGCTCTTTTCCACGTTGTCCCTGGAGAGTGAATAGGACTTGAACTCCCGACCGCTCAGAGACAGGGTCTCGTCGATTCTCATCCCCCAGTTGCTCTGTGTCTCCGGCTGAATGAGCGAACCGGAGGGTCCACGCTTTTCCTCAGAGTAATTCTGGTAGGCGCCGAACGCGGTGGCTTTCGGCAGAAGCGCCGACAGGGCCTTGTACGTTCCGGTATCGGCGATCTCCACGTTCTCGCTGGAGATCCTGACCTTTTCGGATTTCTGCATCCCGACGCGGTACAGATCCTCCAGCGTGTATTCCGCCGCCGTTGACGGCGCACCCCAGAGAAGGAGCATCAGGCCGATCGATATCGTCCGCGCGTTCAAGACTCTCATTCCGCCTCCTGAAGGTATTTTCTCTCTGCGCCGAGCCCGGGCGAATCCTGTTCGCTTTCCGATACGGCATACGCGCCGCGGAGGAACAGGTCGAGCACATCTTCCACCTTTCCCGAGAGGGAGGCTCCTGAGGGGCTCATGATCCATGCAAACTTGAAGTATGCGATGATCCCCATAAGGGCATGGGCCAGTGACTTCGTGTCGAGCGCTCTGAGGAACTTTTTCCGGATTCCTTCGCACAGGAGATCTTCGATCCACCCGACATGCTTCCGGTGCTCGTCAAGCATGTTGTTCCGCAGATTCTTCAGACCCTCCGATCGAAGTCCGCTCTCATGTCCGACCAACAGACGGTAGAAATCAATATGGTGCTCCACATAGGCGAAGTGCGAGACCACGAGAGCCCGGATCTTGCCTTCGATGGATTCCTCCCGGCTCGCGGCCTCCATGATCTCGTCATACATAAGCCCGACTTTCTCCATCACCATGAGAGAGTACAATTCCTCTTTTCCGCGGAAAAAATGATAGAGGCTTCCTATCGAGAAGCCGGAGGCTTGCGCGATCTGTGCCATGGTCGTTTCGTGGAATCCTTTTCCGGCGAAGATTCTCTCGGCCTGCTCGAGAATTTCCGCGCGGCGGAATTGGTACTCCTTTTCACGTCTCTGCAGTTTTCCGGTCCTGTCCATTGGATCCCTGAACGCACGTTCATTATTTGAATCGGCGTTCGATCTTGCTTGACGGAGGCTTGACTTGTCAAGGGGTTTTTCGTGAAGAAAGGAGTCTTTTCTCGTTGATGCCGCCTTGCGTTACGACATGTCTTTCGGGTGGTGACCGGATACTTTTCGACCCGTTTCGCACTCGCCCCGGCGATCTAAATCGTCACGACAAAGCCGATCTGATCCTTCAGCATGGGCAGCATGAGGTTCAGCGCCCGGCGCCCGGCTTCGATCACCTCGTCGGCCCGGTTGAACTCGAGCGGCCCCACATGGGAGACGTGGGGCAGGATCATGACATCGGGAGGGTCGCCTGCGAGGCGCTGGCGGGCGATCCGATCCCCCATCAGGTTGATGGAGGCCGTAATCACCTCGAACAGCGAGGGTTCCCGGAACGTCCCGTCTTCGGTGATCTGACCCAGGGCAAGGGATTTGCCCTGCTTCATGGTGGCATTGATGTAATCGGTAAGATAACCGATGAGATGATCCCGAAGACCCTTGTTGTCCGTTTCTACATCTTTCGCAGAAAAACGACCGGTGATGGCCGACTTGCTCCTTTTGATCCGTTCGGTCACGTAGAGCGTCAGGCCTGCGAAGAAGAGGTCGCGGACGCGCAGACCCTGCTCCTGCTCCTCGGGCTCGGGCTTGGGAGCACCGCCCAGGATAGGCTCCTTGGTGATCTCGTACTGGATCTTGATGTCCGTGTTGGGGTTCACGGCGATGACGGTGTTGGCGCCAAGGGATCGGCAGAGAGACACGGGTACGGGATTGATGAGCCCCCCGTCGACGAGGAGCCTTCCCTCCCGGAAGCAGGGTGTAAACATTCCAGGCATGGAAATGCTCGCCCGGATGGCCTCTATGAGGGAGCCCTGGCGGATCCAGATTTCCTGCCCCGAGGTCAGGTCCGTCGCCACGGCGGCGAAGGGAATGGGGAGGTCCTCGATGTTAGGGTCCCCGAGCCTTGCCCGCAGGTACTCGGCGATCTTCTCGCTGTTGATGATTCCGGACCGGGGCACGGGGACTTCCATGAACCCAAGCACATCGGACCAGGCAAGTCCACGGATGAGTTTTTCCGCCTCGTCCAGTTTTCCCGCTGCGAAGGCCCCGCCGACCAGGGCCCCGATGGAAGAGCCGCAAACGATATCGATGGCGATATTCGCTTCCTGCAGTCCCCGGATGACCCCGATGTGGGACCAGCCGCGCGCAGAGCCGCTTCCCAGGGCTAGACCGATTTTTCGCAGTTTGTCCGGCATGGTGGGTCCTCCTGCACTCGAAAGGCATCCCTGCGCGATCAATGACAAAGGATGACACGTTGTAGCGAAATTTGAAGATAAATTCAAGGAGTATCACGGCCGGGCGTATCGTGCCGATCGCCGCGGCGGTCTTTGACAGATGACGAAAAGACCGGTATGCTTTTAGCCTATGTCGATCATTTCGGAGATTTTCCGTTCCTGCACGGCGGGCAGCCTGACCGGTGAGCTGACGGCGAAAACCGTGTCGCTCTATTACGTCTCCCCTTATACCATTTGGTGTGAAAAATTCGCAGCCCCCGAGCACCGTGAGCCGCTGGGACCCTACCGGGAACTGCTCCTCGAGCGCGGGGTCGCGCATGAAAAACATGTGCTGCAGACCCGCTATCCCGGTTACGCGTCGATCCCGTATCGCGAGCCCCGCGAGGGTTTCCTGTGCCTCCTCGAACAGATGTCCCGGGGCGCCGAGGTCATCTGCGGCCTGCCCCTGTTCCATCTGCCCGAGAATCTTCAGGGCCGGGTCGATATCCTCGAGAAACGTGCGGATCGGGGTTCGCTCTTCGGCGAATACCACTACACGGTCAAGGAGATCAAGCTGGCAGGCCATATCGAGGAGACTCACATTCTCCAGGCCGCGTTCTACACGTACCTTCTCTCCCGCATACAGGGCTGCCTGCCTGACCGGTTCACCCTCATCAACCGTGACCTCGTCGAAAGCTATTATCGATACGGGGATTACGAAAAAAAGCTGCATGACGCCATATCGGGCACACAGCGCATTTTCGATGGGATGGATAAGCCCACGCCTACATACAACGGGGGGCAGTGGCCCTGGATGACCTACACGAACCACATGGCCCTTCGCCTCCGGGACGTCTCACTCGTTCCGCTCGTCGGTCCGCGTCTGAAGGAGAAGCTAGCCGCCCGGGGGATCCGCAGGATCTGGGACCTGGCAGCGGCGTCTCCCGATTTTCTCCGCGAAATCCCCGGCGTGGGCCGGTCAACGGCCGAGAGGCTCATCGTCAATGCCCGGGCGATCCGCGAAGGAGCCTGCATCCGGCTCGACCCCTCGGCCTTGCGCTTCCCGCAAGGGGCCCCCTCGCTTTTCCTTGACCTGGAAGGCACCGACCCGTCGGGCGAGCAGGAGGGGCTCGAGCAGGTTGACTACCTGATCGGCCTGGTTGTAGAGGATGCCGACGGGGCTCGATACCGGCCGTTCATGGCCTGGCGGATCGACGAGGAAGCGCGGATGTTCCGGGAATTCGTGGATTATGTCACGACACTGGACAACGCGGTGATCTACCACTGGCACAACTACGAGCGATGGCATCTCGAGAAGCTTGCCGATCGTCACGGTTTTGCGGAGTTCGTGGGAAAAATGATCTTCCCCCGGATGGTCGATCTGCACCGCGTCGCAACACGCGCCTTCGCCTTCCCCACCCCCACCAACGGCCTCAAGGATATCGCAAGGCATCTCGGGTTCCGATGGCGCCATGACGATGTAAACGCCCTCGATGCGATTGCCTGGTACCTGCGAGCCCAGAAGGAGCCCGGCATCTGGAGGGACAAGCTCGAGGCCGTCATCGATTACAACGAGGATGACTGCATGGCCACCAAGTTCATCAGGGATTGGCTTGTCTCGCAGGCGGCCCCTGCGGAAGAGGGCGAGAGGAAGAGAGGGTAAGAAGGGCGGAAAAGCGGAAGCTTTCCCTGGGCCGCCGGCCTCTCAACGTTCTTGCCCTCTTACCTTCTGCGGTCACATCATCGGAGTGCTGTCGATGCATGTTTGCGGTGATTTCACTTTGCCATGGACCTGCAGATGTGGTAGGGTTTTCTCCGCGGCCGGGTCGTTGTTCAGCAACCGGCGGTTCAGCTACTCAGATCCGTCACCGGGGTATGTTCCGAGTGGAAAGATCGTTTTCACGGGTTCTTTTCGTCCCGCTGGCGGTTGCCATCGGGATTTTTCTCATTGTCCACTTCAACATCCATTCCTTCTTCATGGACCGGGAGCGCCTGTCTGAGCTCCTGACATCTTACGGAGCCACATCCGTACTCCTCTTCATCGTCCTCCAGATCGCCCAGGTAGTCATCTCGCCCCTGCCCGGCGACGTGACGGGACTCATCGGGGGGTATCTCTACGGGCCGGTCATGGGGACCCTCTACTCCACCATCGGGCTCAGCATCGGCTCCTGGATCGCCTTCGTCCTGGCCCGTTTCCTGGGATTCCCCTTCGTCGAACGGATCATCCGTCCCTCGACGATCCGCAAATACGACTACTTCCTCGAGCACAAGGGGCTGGCGATTTCCTTTATTTTCTTTCTGATCCCGGGATTTCCCAAGGACACCCTCTGCTACATCCTGGGCCTGTCACACATGCGGAAGCGCAACTTCCTCGTCATCTCCACGACGGGTCGGCTTCTCGGCACGGTGATCCTGTCGCTCCAGGGCAGCTCCCTGCGGGAGAATCAGGACCTTTTCTTCTTCATCCTGCTCGGGTTGACGGCGTTGATCATCCTGGGCGGCTATTTCCATGTGGGGTGGTGGTTGCGGTCCCTGATCAGGAACCGGAAGCGATCACGCCCTGCCCTTCCCCCTCCGCAGCCACATCCTGAGTGGGTGTCGCAGGCCCCGGAGGGCGACCCTGAAAGCAAGAAGGGTTGACACCCCCTTTGCGATCTTGAGGACCGGTTCGATCACGTTTGCCTCGAGGGACCGTGATGTCGACAGGACGCCGGTTGCGATTCTCTCGACGTCCCTGCCCGTTTCGGCGGACCTGTCCGAAAGGGCCTGGATGGAGGACTTCAGGGCATCGGCGTTGCGCTTGATCTCGTCGAGATTTTGGAGAGCGGCGGGAAGGTGTCTCTCCAGGGTTGCGGTGAGCTCGGTGACATTCCGGCTCGTTCTTCGCATCTCGGCAAGGGTCATGGCTGCAACCACGGCAAGCGCAAGCAGGGCCGCTGCGCCCAGAGCAACGCTGATCTCCCACGGCATAGGCAGGGGCCTCCCCCCTTAAGCCCGCCGATCACTGGATCGACCGGGTTCTAGGATTTGAATTTGACGGCCATCTCGTCGGCCTTCTTGCGTGCCGTCTCTTCGATTTCCTGGAGACGATGGATCAGGTTGTCCTGGGTGCGCCTCGCCTTGTCGTAGAGGACATCGTACTCATCCTGCAACTTTTCGGCAAAGTCCTTGGCCTTCCCGGCAAGTTCCTCTCTCGTCTCCGCACCGCTCTTCGGCGCAATGAGGAGCCCGAGCACGACGCCGACCAGGCCCCCGATCAGTACGCCTGTGAGTATCCCCTTCGCAAAATCGTCTTTTTCGCTCATTTTGACCTCCCGGGATCATGTTGTTGGGTTTTACGGTGACGACACCGCGGTTGGGCAGCCCTGCAGGAAGGCTCCGCGGATCAGACCCGTCATGGCCTGAAGGATTCCAGGGCCGATCGGACGCGCTTCACCAGACCGGCGAAGGTTGCCAGGGCATGGGACATCCGGTCGCGGGTCCCGTCCTTGAACCGGTCGTCAATCTGTGCGAGCCCGCCGCGGAATCTCTCGACACCGTTGGAGAGGTCTTCCACATGGCTTCTCACCAGTTCGACGGATTTGCCGACCGTCGAGGTGAGACGGTCCACATTGTCCAGAATCGACGGCAGTGAGCGGTTGATGGTTTCTTCCACCGTCGCCCGCACGGCATGAACACTCTGGCGGACGTTTTCCGTGATGTAATCGACGTTTTTCAGGATCTGGGGCAGATTCTGGTTCAGCGTCGTGATCGTCAAATCGAGATTCTGGACCGTGCGCCGCACCTGCAGAAGAACGGGAATCGTGAACCCCACGAAGACTACGACGGCAATGCAAAGGATCAACAGGCTTGTTTCCCAGCTCATGGGCTTCACTCTCCTTCCTTAGGACTGCGAGGCCGATCCTCCGCCCATTTCCTGAGCCTTCTTCTCCGCCTTGGCTTCCACTTCCTTCAGTTTCTTGAGCAGGTTGTCATAAGCGCTTTTGCTCTTCTCGAGCGCGACGTCGTATTCATCCTTCAGCTTGGACGCAACGTCCTTCGCCTTGTCCGACAGATCGTCCCTCGTTTCCCTTCCGCTCTTGGGCGCATAGAGCAACCCGATGATCACACCGACGAGCCCCCCGATGAGAAGTCCCTTGGCCCAATCGCCGCACTTGTTTTCTGACATGATGACACCTCCTTTACAGAAATGGTTTTTGCTGGCAATATGCTGTATCGAGAATTATAAGTGCATCCCATGGCCGAGTCAACGCAGAAAACGGTGGCGCCGCAATTTCACGAAGTCCGCCACCGGTCGTGCTCGGGCTGCGGCCCCGGCAGATGCATGACGCGAAAGGAAAACAGGATGGGCAAGGAACGGGTCACGAGGCGGCAGAAGGATATCTCTCGCCTGCTTCGGGAGAAGAAAAGAACGGCAAAGCCCAAACCGCTGCGCCCCGAAAAGAAGAAATGACGAAAGGTAGAGGTACACGATGAAACGTATGACCCTGCTTGCCCTCCTTGCGGCGATGACCCTCCTGTACAGCGGATGCGCCTACGTCAACCTTGCGCTCGTCCCGGAGCCCGGACCCCTGAGCGAAAAGGTGGTCGACGGCGAGGGCGACCGGAAAATTCTCCTCGTCGACATCACGGGGATCATCTCCGAGGAAAAGCGGCGCAAGCTGGGGCTTCGCGAGGAGATTTCCATGGTCGACGAGTTCAGGGAGTCCCTGAAAAAGGCAGGCGGGGACAAGAAAATTGCGGGGCTCGTCATCCGGATCAACTCGCCCGGCGGCACCGTGACGGCGAGCGACATCCTCCATCACGAAATCCTCGGGTACAAGAAAAAAACCGGCGTCAGGGTGGTCGCGTGCATGATGGATGTGGCGGCATCGGGAGGATACTACGTGGCGACGGCGGCCGACGAGATCGTGGCCCATCCCACGACCATCACGGGCAGCATCGGCGTCATCGCCATGAAATTCAACGTCCAGGGGCTTTTCGGCAAGATCGGCGTGGAGTCTCGAGCCATAAAATCCGGTGACATGAAAGACATGCTGTCCCCGTTCCGGACCGCCACGGCGGAAGAGATCGCGGTCGTGCAGACCATTATCGATCAGATGAACGGCCGCTTCATCGACGTCATCGTCGAGGGGCGCAAGCCCCTTCCCCGTGACACCGTTGTGAAGCTGGCCGACGGCCGCATCTATACCGCCGAACAGGCCCTGGATCGCAAACTCATCGACCGGGTGGGATATCTCGACAGCACCCTCGACGGGCTCAAAAAATCCCTCAACCTGGATAAGGCCTCGGTCATCATGTATTACCGGCCGGGCGCCTACAAGGGGACGATCTACTCGGAGGCCGGCGGCAACACAACCGTCGTGAACATCCTGCCGCAGGATCTGGAGAGTCTGATGCCGAGGGGCCTCCAGTTCATGTACCTCTGGGCACCGTGAAGGGATGGAAGTTAGGAAGAGAGGAAGTTATGAAGATCAGAAAAGGATAGTCCATTCCTAACTTCATAACTTCTTAGCTTCCTAACTTCACATGCGCGAGTCGATCACTGCGGTTCAGGGCTTTGGATTGACGTTTTCTGAAAACCGACCGAAAGGGAGTCCGGGATCCGGTAGATGTAGATCGGGTCGTTGTGGAGCTTCGAGTCGGCTCGGAGCACGGCCTCGTGCTTCCAGCCGGGGATGGGAAAGTTGAAGGAGATCACGCGCGCCCCCGAGGCGAGTTCCTTTGCGAGCTTTGCCCCGAGTCGGCGCATGACGTCCGGGAAGAGATAGCACGAGACGATGTCCGCATGCCCGAGATCGGCCTTCCAGAAGTTGCGGCATCGGATCTCCACGCCTTTCCTCCCCATCGTGAGAAGTCTGGCCTTCGTAAAGGCAATCGGGTTGATCTCGAACCCGAGACAGCTCACGCCGTAGCGCTTCCTGGCCGCGCGCAGGACACGGCCGTCTCCACAGCCGATGTCGACGAGAAGCTCCCCGGGTTTCATGGTTACGGCATCGAGCGCCTTGCGGATTTTCACGCGTCCCGTGGAGGTGTACATGGCCCCCTGCGTGATCGGGTGGACCACGACGATGGCAAGCGCGTGAAGAATTTTCAGCGCCGCGGCCCCTCCGATGATCGTGAAGATGACGACAACCCACGTCGGCATAGTCTTCCCCCTGGCTTTCCTTACTCCATCTGCCCGCTGCTGTCAAAGCGGGGCTTCCCGTGGACAGCGGCTTTCGCCTGTGGTATGACGATGCAAATTCACCTCGAGGGGAGATGCTGCCATGAAGGACCTCAGCCGTGTCGGTTGCCCCAAGCTTGACGGGCCCGAAGTCAGCCAGTACCTCTTCTACCCCAGGGCTTCCTGGAACAGCCCCATTTCCCGGGAAGGGGTTCGCGATGTCATGATCCCCGTGGAGGCCGGCGTTTCCATCGGGGCCCGATATCACATCGTCAACAAGGAAAGCCCCTCCATCCTCTTTTTCCACGGAAACGGGGAAATCGTGGAAGACTACGAGGACATCGCCTTTCTTTATATCCGGCTCGGCCTCAATTTCCTCCCCGTCGATTACCGGGGATACGGGCATTCCACGGGTCAGCCGTCTGTGAGCGCCATGCTGCGGGACGCTCACGTCGTGCTGGATTACACGAAAAAATGGCTGAACCTCAACGGGTGTACCGGCCCCTTCATCGTGATGGGGCGCTCCCTGGGCAGCGCCTCGGCCCTCGAACTCGCGGAAAACTACCCGGACCTCATCGACGGACTCATCATCGAAAGCGGGTTTGCGCACTCGCAGACGATTCTGAACCTCGTCGGCGTGGACATGAGACGGGCCTCGATCGCCGAAAGCGAGGCCTTCCGCCACATCGAAAAAATCGGGCGTTTCACGAAGCCGACGCTGGTCATCCACGCAGAGCTGGACCAGATCCTTCCCTTTGCCGACGGGAAAGACCTCTACGAGGCATCGGGCGCCGCAGACAAGAGGCTCCTCAAGATCCCCGGCGCCGATCACAACAGCATCTTCATGGTCGGGCTCTCCGAGTACATGAAGGCCGTCGCAAAATTCGTCGAAGGCCTTCGCTGATATGAGAAACAGGTCAGTCTTCCGGTCCGGGTCGCCTTGCGATTCACTCGCAATGACTGCAGCCAAATCTGCCGGTTTTGCGGGGTTTTGCATGAGATTTGCATTGAACCCTCCATCGACAGCCTTGTGAACAGAAGACAGGATGGCCTTGATCGGCACAATGACCTTCGGGGGCAACTCGGACATCGACAGGGGACAGGGTGATGAAGAAATACATGGATCTTGCGAACGAATTGAACGTTCTCGGCATGCTGGACAAGGCACGTGAGATTTATTCCGAACTCGGCGATGCACCGGCCATTTCCTACATCAGGTCCAACTACAGGCTTTTGTCAAAAATCTACCATCCGGACCTGAACCCGAACAACAAGGAAAAAGCCGAAAAGATGCAGCAGAGGATCAACGAAGTGGCGCACATCATCAATGCGCTGCCTGACAAGGAGCTCATCGAAGTCATCAGGAACGGCGCCCTCAAGAAGGCAAAAGACAAGTGGAAAGTCCTCGTCGTCGAAGACGAGTTCGGCTATCAGGACACCCTTCGAAACATCTTTACCATGGAGGGGTTCGATGTCAGGGTGGCCATCGACGGGGATACGGGATACGAGGTCTACAAGGACTTCAAGCCGGACCTGGTCCTCACCGATGTCCTCATGCCCAACGTCAACGGCATCGAGCTCGTCCGACGGATCCGCAATGACGACACCGCCATCAAGATTATTTACATGAGCGGCTTTTTCGGCGTCAAGCGGCTCAAGAAGGAACTCGACGAAGAGGTGGCCCACTACCAGTACCCCACCCTGTCCAAGCCCTTCAAGGTGAGTTACCTGCTGGAAATCGTCCGGGAGTATCTCGGGATGAATTGAACGAGATTGCCGGTCAGAGAAACAAAAATAACCCGCCGTAAGGCGGGTTTTTTTGCTAGAGGAACACGATCATTCACCCTCACCCCGACCCT
>DIFQ01000152.1 GCA_002419215.1 Syntrophaceae bacterium UBA5744 | reverse complement strand
CCCTTAACATACAAGGGTTGGGGTGAGGGGGAATCCCTCCTGGCCCCGATTGCCTTGATCGCCTCGATGCATTTATGCGCCTGATGAAACCGCAGGAACCGCAGATCGCTCACCCCGCAGATGCTCTTGAGAAAGCCGCGCAGGGCGAGCAGCTCGTTGCCGAATCCCTCCGGGGCCCAGTACCAGCGCATCAGGTTCCAGTCCGTCTCGATCCGCGCAAGCTGCGCCGGCGTGGCCATGTCCGGCCGCTCTCCCACGGCCGTCTGCCACTTGCGGAGCCTCGCCGCGTAGCCCGTGAACTCGTGCCCCGCGTGGTCCTTGACAAAGCCGCAGGTCTGCAGGTGCCGCATCACGTCCTGGAATCCGGCAAGCGTCAGGTCCTTCGATGTCCGCACCCCGGCCACGGAGAAAAGCATCTCGCGGTAGGTCTCGTCGTCGAGCCCCACCTGCCGGATGGCCAGCTTCAGCAGCTTGAGCTGCGATCCGTTGATGCCCTTCTTTTTCGCGCCCGTGTTCATTTCCTTACTTCCTTACTTCCTTACCTCGAAACCTCTCCGGCACCAGGCACCGATCGCCCCGGGTGCAGGCGAAGCGCTTTCGCAGGAGCTGGTAGTAGTCGAACGACCGGATCTCCTTGTCCACCTTCAGACCCGTGGCGTGACAATGCCCGTCCTTCCTGTGCCCGCAGTTCTTGCAGATCCGCTTTTGCATAACCCCCCCTATAGACACCTGAACCATGCCGCGTCCCCGCCCGTGATCGTCAGATACACGCTGATGGCGAAGATGAGCGCCGCCATCAGGACGGCGGCCACGAATTCCTTCCCTTTCGCACAGGCGGCGCCGAGGCCGAGGCAGCTCAGGGCGATCGCGAAGACGGTTATGTCTACGAAAATCATCATGCTCTCTCCTCGATCTCCGTCAGCAGTGCCTGGAACTCGGCCGTCTTCTCCTTGAGCCGCTTCATGGTCGCGCGCTCGACGAAGATTTCTCCGTACTCCTTCTGGATCCTCCGGATCACCTCGGCGTTGCCCTCGGGGTCCGCCGCGATCCGGTCCAGGAATCTCGTCACGAGCTGCACCCAGGCCGGGACGGGATCCGCGTCGGGCGTAAGCTTCATCCGCTCGATGGCCGCCTGCATGGCCGGGTCGTCGAATCCCAGGGTGAGCTGGACCACCTTGTCCACATAGGCGCCCTTGCGGCCCCTGGAGGCCTTCAGGAGGCCCGTCATGGCCCTCCGGTGGAAGCGCTGATAGTTTGCCGTCTCCTCCGATGGATTGCCCACGAGGTAGTAACCGCCCCCCTGGCCGGCCTCGCACATGATCGGCAGCCCGTGGGAAATGATCAGGTGATTGATGAGCTTGCGCAGGTGGCGCTTGTTGGCCTCCATGCATTTTTCGTCGTAGCTGCCGATCCCCATCGCCCAGGCCAGGTCGCTGGCCGATACGGCATACGGCCGGCCGATGCCCCGCTCCTGGAGCTTGTCGAGACAGTGCTGCTCGGTCGACGTGAGCTGAGAGTCGTGCTTCCCCAGATCGTTGATGCCCAGGTCCGCGTTCGTCATGGCGTCCTCCTGTCATCCGATTTCTTTGATAAGCCCCTTCACTCTGGCCAGGTTCTCCCTGTCGCCCGCCTCCGTCCGCTCCTCCCGGTCTCCGTCACGGAGCCGCTCCTCGCGCGCCCGGAGGCCCTTCTCGGCGGTCTTCGAGGCCTGCCGCGACTCCTCCTCCGAGATCCCGATCATCACCTTCTTGAGGTAGTTGTGGTTCTCCAGGTGATCGGAAAAGTTCTTCTTGACGGTGACGTCCAGGGCCCGCAGGATCCCGGCGGCGCTGATCGGGTAGATCTTCTTCTGGTAGCTGAAGCGCTCCTGCTCCAGCAGGGCCTTCATCTCCTCGAGGAGCAAGCGGATCTTCGCGGTCTTCGCCTTCATGGGCGTCACCTGGAAGAGCGAAACGTAAGCCCACACGAGGTTTGCGTGCTTGCCGAACAGCGGCTGCATCTTGATGATCGCGGTGAGATCCTGCTCCAGCTTCAGATCCATCAGGTTCAGCTCCTTTGAGCAATAAGGGCAGTTGAATTTCATCGGGCACCTGTCATTTTCCGTATGGATTCCGGTATGTCGTCACCTGGGCGTCGCAGGTGAAGTCCTCGCGGATGCGATATTTACGGTCGACATCCAGACCCATGATTTTGCAGCGGCCGTATTCAGCCATCGATCGAACCCCGTTGCCATGATCAGCCACGTCGCGGACGAAGTTCCTGCACCACTTGCAGTTCCGGGCCTCGTTCGTGCTGCCCTTGCGGTACCGCGCCATATCTTTCTTCTTGAGCCTCTTCATCCCCATCCCTCCCACCAATCCTTCCAGAGATAAACCGCCTTGAATTCATAGGGCATTGGCTTCTGGACGTACATGAAGCAAACCGTCGGAATCGGGCAGATATAGACGATCCGGGCATCCCGGTCGTAATAGATGCCGACCCAGAGATCGAACCACTTGATGCTCACATGCAGGCGTTTCGTCAGCCACATTGATCTACCCCTCTGCTCACAGCATTCTGAACGTCGGCTGGCCGACGGCCTTCTTTTCCTTCTCTGCGTGATGCCGCGCCGCCTCCGCCTCGTAGCCGTAGATTGCGCCGCGCTGATAGCTCACCACCAGGATCAACGCGGCGATGACGACCAGCATCAGGACGCAAATGGTCCGGGACCACGTCAGCGCCTTCGACCGCTTCAGCATCTCTTTCAGGCTCATTGTCTTCATTGTTCCACCCTTGTTAAAACAGGCTCATCTGCTTGAATCGCCGCCGCCGGCGCGGCTTTTGCTCTCTCTCTCTCTCTCTCGTTTGCGGCCTGTCGCTATCTCCATCCGTTCCCGGATGCATTTTCGACAGCGGCACCGATCAACAAGACCATTCTGGCACACCATGTTGAAATCCCAGTACGAGAGGAAATCCTCAAGCACCACATGCATCTCCGGCGCTTTGGCAATGAGTTTTGCGTTCGCAAGCCTCTCGCTTTTCGACATGTCCGCGCTATCAAAGCCGATCCACGGCACGACGGACTTTCCGTTGACGGATTGGACCTCTATGATTTTTTTGTCGCATAGTTCCGGTCTGAAGACTTCGTGATATAAAAGCCACGGCCCCGGCGTATGTTTGTTCATCCCCGCACCCTCCTTACAGCACCTTCTCCGAGATCCCCGCGATGATCTCCCACTGCTTTTGGCTGACGATCGTCTTCACGCCCCAGCGGCGGAACCGCTCCAGGAGATCCTCGGCAAACTTCTGCTCGAAGCCTGTCAGCTCGTCCCAGTGCCGGTCCACGGCCGGGCCGAGCTTCGTGAGCCACTCGAATTCCTTCTGCGTTAGCGCGCCTTGCGGCTTCGGGCCTGCGGCTCGCGCCTCTCTCACGTTCCCTGTCTTCATGCTGTATGTCTTCATCCCGGCTCGTCCCCCACGATGACGTCCGGCCACTCGTAGGGCTTGAGGCCGCGAGGCCCGACCTTGGCCTGCCCCGCGTCGTCGTACCAGCAGCGCCTGCCCAGCAGCGGCTCGCAGAACGGGGCGTAATGCCTGGCCGGCCGCGTGATCTTCTTGTGGACGATGGTATCTACCGGCTCCGCCTGGACCGTGACTGTCGGCTGCGAGCCCTTCCCGGGCGGCTCCTGCTCGTATCCCAGCAGGACGATCAGAATGATGAACA
This sequence comes from Syntrophaceae bacterium UBA5744, assembly GCA_002419215.1. Lineage (GTDB taxonomy): Bacteria > Desulfobacterota > Syntrophia > Syntrophales > UBA2192 > UBA2192. The sequence continues at coordinate 9,419 of DIFQ01000152.1, read as the reverse complement.
TGACCGCGGCCAGGGCCGCCTGCAGAACGATAAGCGCCCGCCTGGTTCCTGTTTTCATCTCCATGCCCTCCTTCGGTTACGATTCGATGCCGCCGATCTTGATGGAAACCGTGATGTCCGTGGCAAGCCCCATCTTTGCAGTCTCGTCGATGAGCCGCAGCAGGCCCCGGAGCTGCGCCTCGACCCGGTCTTTGCCCGCCACGCTCCCACGGATGACCTTCTGCACCGAGTCGGCAACGCCCTTTCGGGCTTCCTCGGAAAACACCCCGGCGTTGTCCGCATGGATGTCCGTGATGACGCTGGACCCTTTCACGTTGCGCCCGCGCGGCTTCACCTGGCCGCGATCGATGCGGTCCTTGACGTCCGCCAGGGCCTTCTCGCGGGCCTTCCCGGTGAGCGAGCCCGCCGCCTTGCCGCAGGTTCCGCACAGGCCTTCTTTTACGATGGTCATCCCGTCCCTGTGGCAGTTCGCGCACTTGCCTTTCTTCGCCATGACTGCACCTCCCTGCTCCCGCTCGGGTGCCTCGAAAACCCGGCCGGGAAATTGCCTCTTGAGCTCGGCAATGATGTTGGCCTCGGACAGCGGCTTGCCGAATGTGCATTGGAAGTGATACGGGCTCGAGCACCAGTACCGGATGAAGGCCTCCGGAGTGTCGCGCCGCGCTGAATCCACTCGGTTTTCCATTGGCCTCGCCATTTTGCCTTCCTCAGCCCGCCCCGCCCAGCGCCTTCAGCAGCACCTGGAGGCCCTGGTAGACCGGCCACAGGCCCTTTGCCAGAATCGCGAGCAGCGCAATCCCGGACGCGGCCACAACCGCCAGATAAATGCATCGCGCCATGATCCCGTCCTCCGTGCTCCTTCCGGGGCGGAAGGGCTGCCGTTCCCTCCCGCCCCCTTCGAAAGGAGGTCCCCCGATTTACCGCGCCTCGGGAGCGGGCGCTCCGCTGTTGACGTGCCTCGCACGCACGCGCGCCAGTGCCGCCTCCGGGGTTTCCCCTGGCCGCTGCACGAAGGTGCTTCGCGTCTCGAGCACGTCCGTGAACATGGGCATCGAGTACCCTTCCGGGTGCTCCTGCATGCCGTTGTACTTCAGGCCCAGCCGGGCCGCCGCCACCAGGCAATCCACTTCGGTCACTGCTTGTCCCCTTGCTTTTCCTGCTCCTGAACGAACTGAACCAATCGGGCCAGCGCACTGTCCATTTCGGCGATGTCCCGCGCGATGATGGCCCTGGCCAGCGACCAGGCCCCGTCGAGGGCTTCCATCCAGCCGGCGTCCTTCTCCGCGATCTTCGTCCGCCACCGGGGCGTCTCCCTGGGCGGGTTCTCGATGCAGCGGAACGCCTGGCGCTCGTTGCCCTTCGGGGCCTCCAGCTTCTCCAGGAGTCTCTTGGAGACGAGCCAGTTGGCATAGCCGCGGGCGTACTCGAGCGAGACGCCGGCGTACATGGCCAGGTCCCAGGCCGTGAAGTTTTTCGCGATCCGGGCGGCCCGCCAGAGCTTGTCCTGCAGCTCGCCCCCGGGGGCCTCGCCGTTGCGCGCCTCGATGAAGCGGTAGAAGTCCGGCAGCCCCTCGACCCGCTCGAGCCAGCCCTTGCGCTGGAGGTGCAAAATCTTCCGGCGCGCCGACTCCGGGGCGATGCCCAGGGCGGCCGCGCAGCACTGCACCGGCGCCGTCCCCATCCCCCGGTAGAACTCCTTGACGTGCTCGGCGTTGACGATCATTTCGCGGCCTCCGGGATGACCTTTTTCAGCGAGGTCTGCGCGATGTCGACGGAGATCTCCTTCACCTGGCTCGCCCTGGCGGCGCTCTCCGCGGCCGAGAGGATCAGCTCGATCAGGCGGATGTCGCCGCCCGTCTTTCGCTGGACCAGGTCCGCCGACTCGGCGGAGATCGAAAGCCCAGCGGCCTCCTTGCAGAAGGTGCTGATGTCGGCGGTCGACATGGGCTGAAACTCCATCGAGGCGCACCTTCTGGACCACACGCGCCGGTCCTTGTTCATGAGGATGGGCAGGCTTTCCTCGCCCACGAGCACCCAGGGCACGCAGGCCATCTTGCAGAGGTCGCGCACGCTCTCGAGCAGGCGCGAGCCGAGCAGATCCGCCTCGTCCAGGATGATGATCCGGGGGTTGTCGCGGCAGGTCGCCACGATGGCCTCGAAGGCGTCCTTGCGGCGCTTCGGGGCGCTCTTGCCCATCGCCGCCAGGATGTCCTGGTACATCCACAGCACCGACCAGTCCCGCAGGCTCGTCAGGTAGACGCAGTCGTTCTGGGTGGCGTACCACTTGGCGGTGCGGGTCTTCCCCCGGCCGGCCCGTCCCGACACCATCGCCAGGGAGTCGTGGCCGATCCGCTTCTTCACGATCTCCATCGTGAAGACGAAATCCTTGACATTTTCAGTTCGAACAAAAACGGGCTTCATCGCTCCTCCTTGTTATCTGTCCCGTCCCCCTTTTTCCCTCTCCCCTCGTGGAAGAGGGCCAGGGTGAGGGGGTTCTTGTCCCACGCCTTCTTTCCCTTGAACATCCCCGCCAGCCTGCAGTTGGCCGCCCAAACGCCCCACGCAGCAACCAGGACAGAAACCAGGACCAGTCCATACAGGCTTGCCCGTCCGCACTCGCTCCCGATCATCGCCGCGTTGGCCTTGACGATCTGGACGGCGTCCGCCATGCCGTGCCAGTACCCCTGCAGAAACTCGCTCAGCGGGTTCATCTCGCGCCTTTCCCCTTCTGGCCCTTCGCCGCGGGCTCCTTGTTCACGCAGGTCAATGGCCGGCGGGATACCGTGTCGCGCAGCCAGCGGTAGAACTCCCGGTTGCGCTTGAACCGCTCGGACTTCTCGAACTGGTCGATGAAGAGCAGAATGCCGGACCCGCCGGCCCCTCTGCGCGCCATGTTGTTGAAATAGAGGTACTTCGCGTCGTCTCCGACGAGCACCAGCGGGATTTCCGGGTGCAGCTCGTCCATAGGGGTGACGAGCGCCGCGAACATCCCCTGGCCGATGATTCTGAATTCCCCGATCTTCATGTGTCTTCCCCGTCCGTTGCCTTAAATGATTGCCTTTGATGAAAGCAGGTCCCTGTACTCCGGCCACGTCGACAGAATGCTGCGCCCCTCCATCCTCCCCGCGTATTGCTGCAGGAAGCTCCTGTCGTTTTCCGCCGGATCGTTTCCGTCGCGCAGGCTGTCGAGCAGGTTGAAGAACCGCTCCGACTCGGTGAGGACAATGGCCGGCCCCTTTTCCTCCACGTCCAGGTGGATGACCTCGGTGGCCGCCGACTGCGCCTCGATCTCCGCGATCTGCGCCGGCGTGAATTGCGTCGGCACCTCCTCGCTTCCGGGCCCGATGCTCCAGGGCGCGATCTCCGCGGCCATCCGGCGGGCCTCCGCCTCGGTGGATTTCTTCAGCCGCTTCTGCCGCTTGTTGCCTTCCTGGACGGCCGCGAGGTCCAGCGGGTTGCCGCTGAGCTTCGCCATCGGGTGCACGCCCCGAACCGGACGGGCCTCGCAGAGGAATTGGCTGTCGTCGGCCGTGTAGACGAAGATCCTGCCGAGGTCATGGTAGTCGAGCCGGACGAGGACCTGCTCGCGGTACCCGTACAGCGTCTCGTCGTAGAAATTGACGCCGAAGAGGTTGATGCCGTTTCTCCCGACCGTCTTGACCTGCTGCGTCATCATGAGGAACCGCAGCCCTTCCTCCGCGATGCCGGGGCCCCGGCCCGCTTCCCAGACGGACTCCGGCGTGCGTCCGGAGAGCCCCCGGTGCGGCCTCGTGGCGTATTCACGCCGGCACCAGGCCTCGATGATTCGGTAGGCTTCCTCGAGGGTCGGCACCCAGGGGTTATGCATCCGCCTCTGCAGCTTCTCGTTGCGCAGCAGCCATGCCGGCTTGTCGTCGATGGAGGCCCCCGAGAAGGACGGCAGCAGGCGCTCCAGCTCGCCCAGGGTGCCGAAGAATCGCTCCACCGGTTTGGCCTTCGCGTTGTAGGGGAATGCGAAGTGCGCCTGGATACCGAGTCGGGCGTACAACCCCTGGATCCCGGCCTGCTCGAGATCGACGTTGCCGTGGAAGACGCGGGCCTTGAAGGCCTTGCCGTTGTCCAGCAGCACGGCCAGCGGCAGCTTGCCCAGGGCGAGGATCGCCCGGCGAAGGGCCGCGTGGACGCACTGGATGTTCTCGGAGAACATGATGTGCCAGCCGGCGGGGTAGCGGGACGCCCAGTCGTAGAACATCAGCAGCGTTGCGCGACCGGGCTTTCCGGTGTAGGGGTTCAGGATCTGGAAATTGAGCTTGTGGCCGTCGGCCACCAGGACGTCCCCCACCGCCAGGCGGTCGGCGTCCCTCTCTATATAAGGAAGGACCTTGTCGGCCAGCGCCTTCTCCCCCTCGCGGAAGAACACCCAGCGGTCGTAGTTGCGGTCCCGCCAGGTGAGCAGGGCCCGGCGCATGGTGGCCTCGGAGGCCGGGGAATCGATCCCGTCGGAGAGCAGGGTCTTCTTCGCGAAGCGGGTCACCTGCGAGATCCGCAGGCGGTTGGGATGCAGGGCAAAACGCAGCAGGGCCTCCATCTCGGCGGCCGTCACCTTGCTCTGGCCCTTGCGGTGCTGCCCGTACAGGGGGGCGAGGCAGGCCATGTCGTAGCCGTTGCGCTCGAGCGCGACGTGCCACTTCTCCAGGGTCTTCCAGGAGATGTCGCCCAGGGCGGCGTGCAGATCCTTGTAGATGACGTCGTGGTTGTAGGCCTCGGCGAACCCGCGGCAGGTCTTCACGACGCTGCATCCGTTCTTGCGGCGGGCCCTGGCCTTGTCCCGGATGTAGGCGGAAACCAGGTCGAAGCGGGCCGCGGCGATCTTCGTCTGCCAATCCGTCAGCCCCTCGCAGACGATTCTCTCCCCCCTGCTATCCCCCTCTCCCTTGACGGGAGAGGGAAGGGGTGAGGGTGAATAGGTAGGCGGGAGGGAGGCCCCGCCCGTTACAGGGCCTCCCAAAGGAGGGGAAACCCGCCCGTCCAAAGAGAGAGAAAGGTAGGAATCGGTCCCATTTATCTCGCCGCGCTCAGATTCCTCTCTCCCGGGCTCTCTGTCCTCTCCATTCCCGCCGTTTACTTCCTTATATATAGGTAGCGCGATTTCCGAGGGCAGCCCATGTAAAGGATAGAGCCGCAACTTCCCGCCGCGCACCTTCTTCTCGATGAATAACCAAGACTCTTTTTGCGCTCGCTGCAAAATTGCCTGCTTGCTGATGCAGAGTAGAGAAGCTATTTCTTTTGCAGTGAACTGCTTCGTTGCCTCCATCCCGGGCCCCCTCAACCACGCTGTCCGATGAACTGCATCCAGGCAAGCAGCCAGCCCAAGGCAATCAGACCCGCCCCGATGCACGCGCGGTCGAAGCCTTTCGACCCGAATATCCGCTCCGTTTTTTCGTTGACCTGGTCGGCCATCCTCTCGAGCGTGGTGCCGACCGTGATTCGGATCCGGATGTCCGCCGGCAGTCCCGCCAGTCGAAATTCGCGGCCATCGGCCGGCCATCCCTCGAAGGCAGCCCTTCTTCGGATCGCGTCCTCCGTGCGCCCAGTGATCGCAGCGATTCCCTTTGCGCTGATGGTCCCCCTCTCCATGTCGGCTTCTCCTTTCGCTCGGTCATTGCGAGGCGAGCCTCGCGAGCCGTGGCAATCTACGATTTCGAGCTCCCCTCCACCTCTTTCAAAAATGCCAGCCGCTTCCGTCTTTCGTGCTGCTTCTTCTCGATCTCCTCGTCCAGCCTCCGGATCTCCGCCCGCAAGGCATCACCCCCTGGGAGCAGGAAAGACCCGGACGCCCTGCAGGCAAGCTGCATCGCCCGGGTCTGCCCCGTCGCCGCGCAGAAGGCGGGTAAAAAAATAGCCGGGAAACGGTGCCCGTTGTGGCTCTCCGCCGTCCAGCTGTTCAGCATCGCCGCCGTGATTTCCTGTCCGGTCAGCTCGCTCATGCGGGCGGCTACGCCGTACCTGGAAAGGGTGCATCCCTTCAGATCAAGGCTGATGGCCTCCCGGAACTGCCGGTCGATATCCAGGCTGCCGGGCAGCTGCTCGGCGTTCTGTTCCGTGGCCGACTGCAGCAGGTCGAAGATCGACCCCTGGTTGATGTCTATTCTTTTCTGCGTCTTTGACATTGCAAGGCCCCAAGAAATAGTTTATCGTTCCTTCAAAAGGAGGGACCCGACCACCCGTTCAATTCTCAGCGGCCTTCATCCGTTTGTTTTTCGCTCCCCAGGGCCGCCCTCTTTTTCTGGGTCCACCCGCATAGACATAGATGCTTGGCCAGATGATCCGGACGTCGACCTCGATCGCGTCGGCAATGGCTCTCCGCACTCGTTCGGAGGATGTGGTTCCCTCGATCACCTTGTAAACGGTCGAGCGCGAAATGCCGCATTGCCTGGCGATCCAGGATTGATCCACCTTGGCCCGAAGAAGAGCGACCCGGATATCGGTTGGGCTCCAGTCGCTTTGCACTTTCGGCATATGAGGCTCCTCGTATAAAATGCGGTGCCGTATTGAGTAAGCTTTTATATGAATATTTCAGATGAGTCAAGCGAATATTTAGGATTTTCTCTTTCGTATCTTAAAAAATAAGCCATAAACGCGGTATTGTATTGATAATATTGGCATTATTCAGAAGCGAAAAGGGTATTTACAACTACTTGTCGCTTTAGAGTGAAAGTGTAAAGCACTTTATGCTTAAAAAACCGGACACATTGGCTGAAAGAGTAGCCTGGGCTTTGCAGCTCATAAAGCAGGATCGCGAGATAGGTAAGGGGATTAATGACGTCGACCTGGCAAAGAAACTGGGGATAGATAAGAACACGCTCGGATCATACAGGAAGGGGAAGGGTTCTTTTAAGAGTTCGGTCGCTGAGAAATTGATTGAATATTACAAGTTCAGCGCAGATTGGCTATTGCGCGGGGCAGGAGCTCCATTTACCGGATCAGAGCAGTACGGCAGAAAGGGTGGCCTGGTCTTTGTCGAATCTGATTTAAGTTCCGCGCGCGAAGTGCCGAAGCATTATGAGGAAGGGGAAGATGAAATGCGTGGGACGAAGCTGTCCGACGATATCGCTCTGGCGGCGCGCATTCTGGAATCTCGCACGCCGTACGCCACCGCTCTCCGGCTTAATATTCAGGCCTTCGGCCGCGCTATGTCGGCTGAGCAACGCATCACCCAGGTCGAGCAGCGCGTCACCACCAGCGAATCCCAGCTCCTTGAGAAGCTCAACGAGCTCACCACCAGGATCCAGGAGCTCGAAACCCGAAACGAAGAACTCGAATCCGCCACCCACCCACCCGAAAAGCCACCCCAGCCGCCGGAAGGAGAGAACCCGGAAACTAAATAATATAGGCCGTTCTGCGGTTATTGGAGTGTTTCGATGAAGAAATTGATTACCTTCCTTTTTGTTTTATTACTTCTTCATGGTTGCGCTTCCGGGCAGCGTCTCGTCGACAAATCATACGTCGTAAAAGATACAGGTGCGAAGATAAGCGGATCTATAGCCATTCTGCCAGCTAAGGAAGTGCCTGCAATGGCGGGTTTGGCGGATATGGTCGAGAATGAACTGGACAAGGGTTTAAGAAAGACTTTTCCTGGGGTTCGTGTAGTAGATGTAGATAAATTTAAAGCTGCTATGCTTGAGAAGGATATCGAGAATGAATTCGGTCAGTGGAAATCTACTTATGATTCAACGAAAATAATATCTTCTAAGCCGCTAAAATCATTCTCAAATGCGTCCGATTCCCGTTTCTTTATACTGATACCTGCCATTTATCTCTCGCGTGAGCCTATCAATATTCACGAAACTGGCTTCTCGGGCTTCTACCAGGATGGACAAGCGTTCTGGAGAACGGATCTGAAGATCTTGGTGGAAGTGCTCGATACAGAAAAAGAGCAAATCATCTGGAAAGGCGTGGGTTATACCCAGCATATCCATTCGCCTACGAGATATAATGCTGTCCTGGTGATCTGGGATGAGCGGAATCCAGAGGTTCAAGAGTACGTTGCACCAATGATCAAGACAGCCGTCGATAGTATTGTCGCAAATATAGCAGGCATAAAGCAGTCCGCGCAGAAGCATTAAACTCTGCAAACAATGCCGCGCATGGGATCTTCGGGCATGATACTTGCTGAACAGTAAAGGGCCTGTTACAATAAGGAGAAAGTTCATGGGACAGAAGCAAAGCAAAGTGACATTCAGATACGTCTACCCCGCCGATCTGCGGGATCTATACATTAATGGGGCATATGGCGGAGTATCTCCCAGGCATGAAATCCATGCGCATTTCTATTCCGAGCGAACACCGATACCGAAGACAGTTACTCATGAATTGACAGAGGCCATGACTTTAGGGAAAGAGGAGTCGAAGGAGATTGGTGGCGATCTCGTAAGGCTTATTCAAACTTCTATCGTTATGGACCTGGAAACCGCTGTACGCATAAGAAAATGGCTTGACGATAAAATCCAGTTTCTCGAAAAATTGAAATCTGAGGATAAGACACATGGGAAGAAGCCTGCCGGCAAGAAGTAGCTATTCAGATGCGAATCTCCCTCCGAGCGGTTCTGGTCGATCTGGATCATCAGATATCGGATTCGATCCACTTAGCAGAGGTTTATATTCTAATACTGGAACTCCTATCATTATTTATGATTCGCAGCTGTCGGAAATTAATAACAATTTGAAAGAAATAAAGGAGTTGCTTGTGAATCTCGTGAATGCCATAAGCATAACATCGGCAGGTGAAGATGTCATTCAGATTCGAAAGCTCTCGTTCAGTAAGGCAAAAGATGAGATCGCCAGATACTTCAGGGAAAACGACGGTAAGGAAATCGGCTATGATGAGTTAATTGAGGCCCTGCGCATTGACCCTAACGATGTTATTAGGGCCTGTGCAGAACTCGAGAAGGAGGGGAAAATTGGTTGAAGATCGCTTCAGATATGCAGATCCTATGAAGATCTACAATGATCCAGGAAGTGTTATTACTGGCGATCACATCTTGATTTATTGCAGAAAGAACTCTAAGTGGGAAAGTAATGTAAGGGCGGCAGACGGCCATCATTATTTCAAGACGAACGCGAGAATGAATGCCTCAGCGGTATTGGTCAGGAAGTTTAAAAACCTACAAAAATAATTCTCTTTCTATCTGTAAAAAAGTGCCATTATTCCGCATTTCCGGTTTTGCATTTACTTGGAGAAAAATAGCGCCGCCCAGGACGCGGGTCTTGCGCGTTCAAAATTTTATAACCTTCTAACAACATTGAAAAAGTACGTCTCCCGTCAAACACCGGTCAAGCAAACGCACATCTCGATCTAAGTGTAACGCCTTTCTCCATCTATCTGTCCCCCTATACCCCGATACCCTTTCTTTCGATGTTTCGTTCACCGCGGGTTGAAC
>DIFQ01000055.1:173-8355 GCA_002419215.1 Syntrophaceae bacterium UBA5744 | reverse complement strand
CGCCGCTTCCGGCGGGGGCGGTCGCCGCATCGCTTGCGGGCTACCTCCTGGTTGCCGGCCTGCTCGCGGCGGCATTTCTGGCGCTGGCCGCAAGGGTGCTGGCCCAGGGGCCCGATGCCGCGGCGATGGCGCCGCCGCAGACGAAACCGGCAGCGGATTGAGAGGAGGAAACCGATGGAAACCCTGCAGACCTATTTGCCCGATTTCTTCTTCCTGATCCTGGGATTGGTCCTCTTTCTTTACATGGCCACCGACGGCTACAACCTGGGGGTGGGGATCTTTTCGCTTGCGGCCCGCCGCGAAGAGGAACGGGGCGTCATGATCCACAGCATTGCCTCGACCTGGCACGCAAGCCAGACGTGGCTTGTCATCCTGGGGGGCGTTCTTTTCGGATCCTTCCCCGTCGTCTACGGGGTGGCCATGTCCGCCCTCTACGTTCCCGTCATGCTCATGCTTGCAGGGCTAGCCTTCCGGGGTGTCGCCATCGAATTCTACGACGAATCGCCCAACCGCGCCCGCTGGGGCCTCGCCTTCGGGCTGGGAAGTCTTGTCGCGACGATCGCCCAGGGGTTCACCCTGGGGGGGCTTTTGAGCGGCATGCCCGTTGCCAACGGGCAGTTCGCCGGGGGGTTCGGGGATTGGCTCAACCCCTTTGCGGCCCTCATCGCCGTTGGCGGGACCGCGGGGTTTGTCCTCCTGGGCACGACCTGGCTGGCCATGAAGACGGACGGCGCGCTCCGGGAGCGCTCGATCCGGGCTGCCGTCATAGCCGCCTGGGCCGTCCTGGCCGGGCTTTCCGTGATCCTTCTGTGGATGTCCCTGCAGTACTACGAGGGCCGCTATTCCCTGCTTTCGCTCAGGCAGGGCCGCTACATTTACTTTACTCTGCCCATCTTTCTTTTCGAGTTTGCCATGCTGCTGCGCAGCCTCAAGAAGGCGGAGCAGGACAAGCCCTTCCAGTGGAGTGTCCTGCTCTTTCTCACCCTTGTCGTCGGGCTTGCCGCGGCTCTCTACCCCACGGCCGTCCCGCCGTCGCTGACGATCTTCGATGCGGCAGCCCCTGCCCGGTCGCTGTGGTTTCTCTTTTTCGTGAGCGCCGTGCTGCTGCCCGTGATGCTGGCCTACAACGCCTGGCAGTATCTCGTCTTTCGCGGCAAGGCGGGAGAAGGCCCGCAAGAGGGCAAGGCGGAGAACTGATCGACGGGAGGTGGCTTCTTGGCCGAACCGGAGTTGAAGGAATACGACGGGAAGGCACTCGGCGAGAGTGACGGAAACAACTCGAAGCCGGCCTTCGTCGCCGTCGACGGCTTCGTTTACGACGTGAGCGCAAGCAAGCTCTGGAAGGGCGGCCTCCACATGAAGCGCCACCATGCCGGCCGGGATCTCTCCGGGGACATCGCTGCGGCGCCCCACGGCAAAGAGGTGCTGGAGAAGGTGCGCCGGGTGGGCACGCTGAAAAAAGAGGCGACCGGCGAAAGACCCATGCCGGACCGGCTCGCCGGCCTTCTCGAGCGGTTTCCCTTCCTGCGGCGCCACCCCCACCCCATGGTTGTCCACTTCCCCATCGTGTTCATGGTCTCGGCCACGTTCTTCGAGATCCTCTCCATGATCACGGGGGAGAAGTCCTTCGAGGTGACGGCGTTTTATTGTCTTGCAGGCGGGATCCTCTTCACGCCGTTTGCCATGCTCACGGGCTGGTTCACCTGGTGGCTCAACTACATGGCAAAGCCCATGCGTCGTGTCACGATCAAGATACGGCTTTCCTGGCTCCTTCTCGTGATTTCCGCGGCTGCTTTCGCGTGGCGGTTTTCCGTGACGGACATCATGGAGGCGGCCGGCGCCGGGCGCGTTGTGTACATCGCAATGCTTCTGTCGCTGGCCCCGATCACAAGCCTCATCGGGTATCACGGGGGGGAATTGACGTACCCGACGGGGAAGGGCCGGAGGCCCTGAAGTGAGGAAGAGCAGTCAGAATCTTTATCCGATCTTCCTGACTTCTGATCTTCTTAACTTCCAGTAATCCGCAGTGCGGATTACTCAAGCAGGTCCGCCTGCTTCTTCTGGGCGGCGCGGGACCAGGTTGCGTCGATTTCGTAGACCCAGGGCTCGTGGTCCCGGTTGAAGGCGCCCACGGATTCGAGGGCCATCTGTTGCGCCTCCTGTCCGCCGCCCCCTCCGCCCGTCGCACCCGCCGTCGGGACCGGGGCGTCAATCAGCATCGCCACGGTGCGGGCGAAATGCCGGCCGTCCTTCTCGGCGAGCTCGATTCGATAGACGGCGCCGTCCCTCCGTTGAAAATCCAGACGGGTCGGCCAGCTCAGTTCCGGCAGATCGCCCTTGCGGTGGATGTTCCGGACGGGGAACTGCTGGAGGGTTTTCAATACTTCCGTAATGGCGCCGTTGTCCTGGCGCTGTTTCTTCGGCACGTCTTCGAGGACGGGCTTTCCCTCCCGCAGGTCGAGGGCAAAGGCGCCTGCCCCGTTTTTGCAGGAGATCCGTACGTAATCGGTCTTTCTGCCCGGCGGGAGATCGCGCCGGATGTAATCGACATCGTTCGTGCTCACGGGCGGCAGTGCGTCCGTGCTCAGGTAGACCTGCCTCTCGTCTTCCAGGCGGGCGTAGAAGCCCGGAAACCCCGGGCGATCCCTGCCGATGACCATGCCCGTCATCTTCTGGCCCGATTCGTTGAAGAAGCGGATCACCAGGCTTCCCTTTTCCCCCATGACGCCCAGCGCAGCGTGGTTGCGCTCGTCAGAGGTCACCTTCTCGGCGCAGCGGATGTCGGCGATGGCCTTCACGATCCGGTTGATCCGGTCGTTCGAGACGGGGTAATCGAACTTTCCCGTGAGGATGAAACGCTCGTCGAGGCGCTTGAAGGTGAGCGATTCGTCGCCCTGCTTGATGTAGATTCCGTGAACCTTTTCCGGGTTGAACCCCTGGAGCAGGTAACTGCCCTCCTTCAGGGTCACCTCCTGGCGGTTCTCCAGCAGCCCGAGGGCGATGACGGCCCCGGTGAGAACGACGGCGACGGCGGCAAGGATGATCAGATGCCTCGTTTCCATGGCTTCCCCTTGGGCAATTCGATCCGCCTGAAAAGGCGGGAGGTGAGCATCAGCGCCGGAATGAGCAGGACGGCGAGAGGTCCTGCCAGCAGGATGAATGCCTTCCCTTTCGTGAAGAGGCTCTCGACCATGACCCGCTTGTTGTGCTGGATGGCGGCGAGTTCCTCCCTCGCACGGGAGACCTTCGTCTCGGCCAGCTTGCGGCTGCGGAGGATCTCCTCCTTCAGCAGGGATTCCTCGCCTTCCTGCGTTTTCATGGCCAAAGAGTTCAACTCTCTTTCGCCCGCGGCGATCTCGCTCTGCAGGGCGGCCACCGTCGGCGCCGCCGACTGGTCATAGCTCTCTTCCATCCGGTCGACGGCGGTGAAGGGCCGTATGATTCTGCCGCGGGCCTTGATGCTGGCAAGTGAAACGGACCCCGTGAGGCCCTCCATGGTGGACAGGACGAGATCCGCGTTGCCGCCCGCAAGCTCCGTTGCGCTCTCCGATGCGGCCAGGGGGCCCGTGAGCATGTCCACGTCGGAGAAGACGACCACGACAGCGGAGGCCTTCCCCGCTGCCGGTTTCGTTGCGGGCTCCGGGCCTGCTTTCGGAGCGTCCTGCGCCAGATCACCTGCCAGCGCGCTCGGGAAGGTCCCCGTGAGGCGAACGCCCAGGTAGACGACCTCCTTCCCCTCGGAAGCCCTTTGCCGCAGGTTGTCTGCACGGACGGCGCAGCCTGTCTCGGACGTTCGCAGAAGGGCGTCGGCCGTTATCCCCGGGACCGCCTTGAGCTTCAGCGTCCCTGCGTTGAACACCCGGACCCGGGTCACCCCGGCGTTGAGGCCCCCCTCGCGAGGGATGGCGTTGCCTTTGAGCGTAATCAGGGTTGCCGGTCTTGCGGCTGCGGCACCCTGTGCGGCCGGCGCCTGGACGGCGAGCCCGGGGTCTGCGGCAAGCAGATTTTCCGGCATCTCGCAGCCCCAGGCGGCAAGGAGCCGATTGAGGTTCGAAGCGCTCTGTCCGGGGGCATAGGCGCTGCCGGCGGCACCGACTAACGGGTCGGCCATGAATGCGGGATCCTGGAACACGGCGAGCTTCCCGCCGCCCACGACATACCGGTCGAGGGCCGCAAGGGTCTGCTCGGAGAGGTTCCGGGGGTGGATGACCACGACGGCGTCGAGCTTCTGAAAGGAGGCCCCGTCGGGGAGGAGCGTCGTCACGTCGTAATGGGCCTTCAGCTGCTCCAGGATGGACCGGCCCTTCCGGCCTGCGTCGATCACAAGGCCCATCGATCGGGCCGTCTCGGCGGGGTATGTGCTTGCCGCGAGGTTCGCCGGGGCGAGGATCCCGATTTTCTTTTTCGTCCGGGACGTGGCGCTGTGGATCATCTCCGTGATGTCATACTCGGCCAGCTGCTGCCGCTCCGGCGAAAGAAGCGTGATGGCCTTCTCCTGGCCGAACTCGGTGGTGAGCACGAGCCCGAAGAAGAACCGGTCGTCACCCGCCGTGGGGATCGGCCGCAGACCGTACTGGAGGGCTTCCCGCTCCTCCCGGGAGTCCCGCCTGGGGTCGATGATCTCGAGGCTGATCTTTCCCTGGGAGCGCGACGCGTACTCCCTGACGAGGTCGCGGATGTAGAAGAAATAGTTGTTGTACGCCCGCAGGGAGTCGAAACCCTTGAGGGCCTCGGTGCGGGAGAAGAAGAGCTTCAGGCGCACGGGGTGATTCAGCCCCCCGATGATCTTCCGGGTTTCGTCGGAGAGCGAGTAGATGCGGTCCTCCGTGAGATCGAGCTTCAGCGCCCGGCCCACCTTGGCAAGCAGCGTGATGGACGCGAAGGTGATCAGCGCAATCAGGAAGATGGCCGTGAGGACCTTGAGGTTCTTCTTCAGCATGACTCCCTTCGGTTGTCGACGACAAGACACGTGACGGCAACGAGACCGGCAATCAGGATGGCGTAGAATGTCAGGTCGCGGAACTCGAGAACGCCCCGCCGCATGGACTCGAAATGCCCGGAGAAACTCATGTTGGCCATGGCCTCGATCATGAAGGGGGGCACGATGCCGGCAAGCCAGGTCAGGACGGCCGGAGAGTCCGAATAGGCCAGCAGGCCGATCATCCCGATGGAGAGCACGAAGCTCACGATCTGGCTCCGGGTCAGGGCCGAGCAGAAGATGCTCACGGCCAGGTAGGCGCCCCCCATCAGGAAGGCCCCCAGGTAGCCCGCCAGGATGACGAAGGGGTCGGGGCTGCCGAGCCAGGCGACGGTGATCACGAGCGGTGCCGTCAGCGCCAGGGCCACGACGAGGAACATCCACGCCGCCGCAAACTTGCCGAGCACGGCCTGGGTGACCGTCACGGGCTGCGTGAAGAGAAACTCGATGGTGCCCGCCTTGCGTTCCTCGGCCCAGAGGCGCATCCCGACGGCCGGGACGAAGAAGATGTACAGCAGGGGCAGGTTGTCGAAGAAGGCCCTCAGGTCCGCCTGCCGCATCTCGAAGAAGCGGCCCTTGATCGTCAGGAACCCCGCCAGGACGAGAAACACCACGAGGATCACGTAGCCCATGGAGGTCGTGAAGAAGCTCCGGAATTCCCGTTTGAAGATGGCCCAGACCGTTTGCATATCAGGCCCCGTTCGTGACCTTGCGAAAGAAGGCGTCGATTTTCCCCTGGCCCTTCTCCTTGAAGTCCTGCGGTGTGGAGTCGGCCACGACTTTCCCGTTGCTGATCAGGATGGCCCGGTTGCAGATCGTCTCCAGCTCTTCCATGACGTGGGTGGAGATGATGAAGCACTTGTCTGCGGCCATGAACCGGATCAGGTCGATGATTTCCTGTTTCTGGTTGGGGTCGAGACCCGACATGGGCTCGTCGAGGATGAGGATCGGGGGGTCCCCCAAAAGCGACTGGGCCAGCCCCAGTCGCCGCTGGAACCCCTTTGACAGGGTCTCGATCCGTCGATCCATGACACCCTGCAGCGAACTGATGGCCGCAACCCGCTCGATCTCGGGCTTGTAGCGGGTGCCGTTGATGCCCCGGACGTCGCAGACGAATTGCAGGAACCACCGTGGCGTCATCTCCCCGTAAAAAGGGCATTTTTCGGACACGTACCCCAGGGCGCGGCGCACCTCGACCGGCTGGGACCGGATGTCGAAACCCCCGACGGTGGCCGAGCCGCTGTCGGGCTCGATGAAGCACGAAAGGATGCGGAGGGTCGTCGTCTTCCCGGCGCCGTTGGGGCCGATGAACCCCACGATGTCGCCCTTCCCGGCCTCGAAAGAGACGTCGTCGACGGCAACGACCTCGCCGTAGGTTTTTCGCAGATTCTTGACGTTGATCATGATTTATGTCCGGTTGCAGCTGTGCCCGGTAATACATTGCAAAAGACCTGCCAAACTGCTTCGCAGTCGGGCATCGGGTATCGGGAATCGGGTCTCGGGAAAAAACGAAGAATTCACATTACGAATCCGGGCTTCAGGTTCTTGTCTTCAATCCCGAATCCTGAATCCTGAGTCCCGAATCCCACCCCCTGGGGTTTTGTGTTGCCGGAACGGGGGCCTTGTGGTAGAAGCGTGCCGATGCTGAACGTGGGACTGACAGGTGGAATCGCGACCGGCAAATCGACGGTGGTCCGGATGCTCGTTGGAAAAGGGGCCCGGGTGATCGACCACGACGGACTCGTCCACACCCTTCAGGAACCGGGACAGCCTGTCTGGCAACGCATCGTCGAGGCCTTCGGGCGCGATATTCTCGGGGCCGATGAGCGGATCGACCGCAAGAGGCTGGGCAGCCTTGTCTTTGATGATGAGCAGCGGCGCAGGACACTCGAAGGCATCGTCCATCCTGCCGTTCTCGAGGAAGCGCAGCGCCGGCGGGACGAGATCGCCCATGAGGACGGGCAGGCGATCGTCCTGTCCGATATCCCGCTGCTTCTCGAGGTGGGGATGAAGGACCTCTTTGACCTGATCCTGCTCATCTACGCCCCGCCGGATATCCAGATCCGTCGCGTCATGAAGCGAAACAACCTGAGCCGCGAGGAAGCACTCTCCAGGCTCAAGTCACAGATGCCCATCGACGAAAAACTCAAATTCGCCGATCTCGTCATCCGCAATGACTGCACGATGCGGGATCTCGAAAAGCGCGTCGACGAGGTCTGGCAGGAGCTTTTGTCGCGTGAACGCGCAAAAAGAGGGTCTCGGGTATAGGGTATAGGGTATAGGGTTCGAAGACAAAAAAATACTATAGAAGAATTCTTCTTTCTTCCCGATACCCGAGCCCCGATACCCGAGACCCTTCTTATGGGCGAAACTGACTGAATAGACGAAATTCACCCTCACCTCGATCCCGTTCGATAAACTCACGGCCCTGAGCCGGTCGAAGGGCTCTCCCCTCAAGGGAGAGGAAGATCAAGGTAGGGGGCTTTATAGGGAGGAGAGAGATGATAGGAAAATGCGTACAGACGGATTTCTGCGCGAGAGCATGCGAGCCCACGATTGACCCCACGGCGTATGTGCATCCGCTGGGGGCCGTCATCGGCAACGTTACCCTCGGAAGGAATGTCTTTGTGGCGCCCTTTGCATCCGTCCGCGGCGACGAAGGGCAGCCCCTTTACGTGGGCGACGATTCCAACGTCCAGGACGGCGTCGTGATCCACGCCCTCGAGACGGAGGAGCACGGCAAGCCGGTAGAGAAGAACCTCATGGAGGTAGGCGGAAAGAAATACGGCGCTTATGTGGGCAACCGCGTGTCGCTGGCGCACCAGGTCCAGATCCACGGGCCGGCCGTTGTCCTCGACGACTCCTTCGTCGGCATGAAGGTGCTCGTCTTCAGATCGAAGGTCGGCAAGGGTTGCGTCGTCGAGCCGGGCTGCATTCTCATGGGCGTCTCCGTCCCCGACGGCCGCTATGTGCCGGCCGGCACCGTCCTGAAGGACCAGGCCGCGGCGGACAAGCTGCCCGTCATCACAGACGACTACCCCCTGAAGAGCCTCAACAAGGGCGTTGTCCACGTGAACACGTCTCTGGCGAAGGGGTACGCGGCACAAAAATAGGAAAAAGGCTAAAGGCTAATCCCCCTCTGTCTTTCAAGGCTGCGTCACTCGTCATTGCGAGCGACAGACCCCGACTTCGTCCGGGGTTATC
>DIFQ01000055.1:0-140 GCA_002419215.1 Syntrophaceae bacterium UBA5744 | reverse complement strand
GTTCGGGGAACGGCCCCTACATCTCATCACCTGAGACGATAGAATCGTGATCAAACGAAGAATCCCTCTTTCTTTTCCTTTGGAATAGAAAGGGGGATTTTTTTATTCCTTCTTCGAGTTCTTGCTCTGGTAGAGGCGCT
>DIFQ01000114.1:3799-4560 GCA_002419215.1 Syntrophaceae bacterium UBA5744 | reverse complement strand
TGTACTAAAAAGTCAGAAGAGCCTAATATGTTAACATTTTCATCATTTGGAACCCTGTAGCTTGAAAACACCATGGCATGCATAATGCTCTCTTTCTTCTCAAAAGTTAATCGCAGGAGGGGATAAATGAAGAAATTGTTAGCTGTCATTCTTTTGGTCGTGGTTCTGCCATGTACCGGTTATGCGCTCCCGGTCACAATCAATAGTCCCGGAACCGGTGCGAGCACTTCCTACACGTTTGACGGATCAAACACATCCGGTTTTGCCGGCTGGATCAACACGTCATTGGGCCCTCTGTTCTGCGCCGAACTGGGTCAGACTGTTACTCCCGGTCAAACGTACAATTACACGCCTGTCACACCGACGGGAGTGTACATCAGTGCCGCGTGGCTTCTGAATGAATTTGGCGCATCGGCTGATACGGGCAATGAGGCTGCTGGTCTCCAGGCCGCCATCTGGGAGGTGATCTTTGGAGACAGATTCACGTTAATCGATGGCGCTGTCGGGACATTCGGAACCATTTCCTACTGGCAGGATTACTATCTTGACAATCTGCCGTCAACCCCGACCTTACCGCCCGGGTATGTTATTCTTGCCAATGCGAATAACCAGGATTTGTTGATCACCCGCGTTCCCGAACCCATGACGATGCTTCTTCTCGGTCTCGGCCTCGTCGGCCTGGCGGGCCTTCGCAGGAAAGAATAGACAGAGCGGAGTAAAAAGTCCTGTGTTGCATGGCGGCAGGCTGACGAGCCTGCCGC
>DIFQ01000114.1:0-3691 GCA_002419215.1 Syntrophaceae bacterium UBA5744 | reverse complement strand
GTTTCTTCCATCGATAACCCCGAACGAAGACGGGGTCCGTTGCTCGCAATGACAGCACATAGCGCTTGCGGGGCCGGGCAGGGATATTTACCTTGACAAGCGGCAGGCGGTTGGATATGAACGTGCATTGGGGGGGAGACATACGGGTACAATCGCATAAGGCTCGCATGCTCCAGTCTTCTGTATTGTGCCCTCATGTGCCTGGGGGGAGATTCCAACGCACATGGAGGTGCACGGCTCCTTGTCCATCAATTCGTCAACCCGAAAAAGATCAAGACGCTCTCTGCTTCAGTTCTTCCTTTTCGTTCTGATTGTCTTCTCTTTTTTCTTCGCTTCGACGCCTGAAGTGCGCGCAGCCGACGTGACGCTTGCCTGGGACCCGAACCCCGAACCCGCGGTCGAGGGCTACAGGGTGTACTACGGAAAGGCCAGCGGGTTCTACACGAACGTCCTGGACGTGGGGAACCGCACGGACTGTGTCATCCCGGGGCTCGACGCGGGGACCACGTATTTCTTCGCCTGCACGGCCTACAGCGCGACGGGCGACGAGAGCAATTTCTCCGGCGAAATCGTCTATGCCACTGAGGGGGCATCTTCCTCATCATCCGGATCAGGGATCTCAGCAAACTGCTTCATCGCGACAGCGGCCTACGGCAGCCGGCTTGCGCCGGAAGTGGCGACGCTGCGGGAATTCCGTGACCGGTACCTGCTCGCGAACGCTCCGGGACAGGCCTTCGTCGAATGGTACTACCGGGTGTCGCCGCCTGCCGCGGCCTTCATCGCCAAGCACGAATCGTTGAAGACGGCGGTGCGGTGGGGCCTGGAGCCGGTGGTCTATGCCGTGAAGCACCCGGCCGCGGCGCTTTTGGTGATGCTGCTGATTCCCGCTTTGGTCACAGCCGGGAAGCGCCGGAGAAGAAGTGTCTGAGTGAAGAGAAATAGAGGGATTCGGGCTTCAGGACCAGAAAATAGAAAAAGAGTCATTGCGAACCGAGCACCTGTTCTGAGCCTGTCGAAGGAGCGCGAGGTGTGACAATCTTCGTTTGAGATATTTTGCTGAGATTGCTTCGTCACTTCGTTCCTCCTAAGAAACAGCTCGACCCATGGTCGAAAGATGTAGGGGCCGTTCCCCGAACGGCCCGACAAGCCCGATCGGGGATCGGGCCCTACGAGATTAAAGGTGTTTCTTCCATCGATAACCCCGAACGAAGACGGGGTTTGTTGCTCGCAATGACGAAATCAACGAAACAAACGAAAAGAACGAGTATCTTCCCTGTACCCTAAACCCGATACCCTTGCTCATGACCAGACAGACCAGATAGACGAGATAGACAAAAGACCCCCTCACCTCGGTCCCGTTCGACAGGCTCACGACCCTGAGTCGATTCGACAAGCTCACGACCCTGAGCTGGCCGAAGGGCTGGCCGAAGGGCTTGTCGAAGGGCTCTCCTCTCAAGGGAGAGGAAGACTGCGGTAAAGGGCATTCATGGGAAGGGCCGGGAAGGATTTGTCTTTCTTCACTGGTCACTGACGCGAAGCGTCATGGTCTTTTTTGTTGACAGGCACCCGGCGGTCCTTTAATGGATAAGAGGGGACACTGAAAAGGCACAGACAGTTCGAATTCTTTTTCCTCGCCGCTGTTCACAACTTGTGCCGTCATGTGCTGAGGGGGGGAGCCATCGCACATGGAGGTGCTCCGGTCATGGAAACGAAATCCATCACCGCTGTAAAGCAGTTTGCCCGCCGAAAGCGCTTCTTGAAGCTGTTTCTGCTTGTTTCTCTTCTCGTCTTCGGATCGGCCCTCGAGGTATCAGCCGACAGTGTGAGACTGGCCTGGGACCCAAGCCCCGAACCGCTGGTCACAGGCTACAAGCTCTACTACGGTTCAACGAGCTGGGTTTACACGAATGTCGTCGACGCCGGAAACAGGACGGAGTGCACCGTCACGGGGCTCAATGCGGGAACCTCCTACTATTTTGTGGTGACGGCCTGCACCGGCGCCGGTGACGAGAGCGCTTTCTCCAACATGGTTTCGTACACGGTGCCCGGGGGGTCTTCTGCCCCGACAGGTGGATCGTCGTCCGGCGGCGGCGGTGGGTGCTTCATCGCGACGGCGGCCTACGGCAGCCGGCTTGCGCCGGAAGTGGCGACGCTGCGGGAATTCCGTGACCGGTACCTGCTCGCGAACGCTCCGGGACAGGCCTTCGTCGAATGGTACTACCGGGTGTCGCCGCCTGCCGCGGCCTTCATCGCCAAGCATGAATCGTTGAAGACGGCGGTGCGGTGGGGCCTGGAGCCCATCGTCTGCAGCATCAAGTATCCGCTTTTGCTTCCTGTTGCGTTAGGCATCGTCGGGTTGATCCTGGTCGGAAGAAGATCCAGGCGGCAGGGCTAAAGACAGCCAACAGCCAACAGCCAACAGCCAACAGCCAACAGATTTCCCCTGTCTACGCTTTCTTTTTTCTGCAGACTGTAGACTGTCGGCTGTAGACTTTGACCTGCCGCGCAGCGGCCGGGTCAACGGTCGATCGGCTGCATCGTTGCCGGGTTGCGAACTGCCTTCCATGCCCTGTGAGTCGTATCCGCCGAGATGGTCCCCTCGATCGTATTGTCCCGGATGCGCCCCGTGAACACGAGGGGCGACGTCCTGTCGGCCGAATCCCCGTCAAGATTGAAGCGTATCCCGTCGCCTCTGAGCATCACTCCGCGCAGCGGAAAGGGCCTGCCGTTCCGGCTGACCTGACCCGAAATCTCCTGGAAGGCCTGTATCAGCTTCAGCTCCCACTGCACTTTTGACCGGCCCCTGCCTTCCGTCCAGACCCACTTGCCCGAGGCGTTTGCGGGGACGACCCAGAAATAGGCATCCTCCCTGCCGAAGGTCGAGACGGCATCGGGTTTCCATTCCCCCATGTCGAAGCTGAATGAGGCGATGCGGGTGCCGGGCTTCAGCAGCCGCAGCAGTTTCGGGCGGAGCCTGAGGTTCACGTCTTGCCCCATGTAGAGGGTCACCACGGTGGCCTCGCTGAAATCCTCCTGGAATATATCGGCAACGATAAACCGCACCAGGTCCTGGACTCCGGCGAGAGCGGCATTGTGACGGCTGTCGTCGACGAGATCGCCGTCGATCTCAATCCCCACGGCGCGGCAGCCGGTTATCTTCGCGGCCTGGATGACGATGCGCCCGTCACCGGAGCCCAGGTCGTAAAGAAGGTCATCCTTGCCGACGCCGGCCTTGTGAAGAATTTCTCGGATGACATAATCGGGGGTCCGCACGAAGGGGGCGTCGAGCTTGACGCTGGACTCCGTTTCCGTATAGGCGAGGGCTTTCGTGCAGGAGGGCAACTGGGCGAACTGCGTAAGAAGTGAGATCATGATGATCGGGAGTGCCATTCGTCTTTGAGGCTGGGCCTTGGTCATGTCTGTTCCCTTGTCGGATAAAAATGTGTCCTTGCGAGCCACTGACCCCGTTTGGAAACGGGGTTATCGATGGAAGAAACACCCTTAATCTCGTAGGGCCCGATCCCCGATCGGGCTTGTCGGGCCGTTCGGGGAACGGCCCCTANNCGAGCTGTTTCTTAGGAGGAGCCTCCCCCTCTGTCATTGCAGCCCGCTATTTCCAAATCCTGACGCCCGAAGCCTGAAGCCCGATTCCTGCCGCTATGCGGCTTGTCATTGCGAGCAACAGACCCCG
>DIFQ01000015.1 GCA_002419215.1 Syntrophaceae bacterium UBA5744 | reverse complement strand
CCGCCGACTGCTCGGCCTTCGCCGCCGCCGCATTGCAGGCCGCGGTTGCCTTGGCGCACTCCGCCTGGTTGGCCGCCGCCATCGACTTGGCCGCTGCGGCATCCCGTGAGGCCTGGTCGGCCTTCATCGTGGCCTGGTCTGCCTTCATCGCGGCTTCCTTGACCTGGGCATTCAGTTTGTCCAGATCGCCCGTTGTCGCGCAGCCCGTGAAGAGGGCCGCAACAAAGATCAGCACCATCAGAACGATAAACCGTGACTTCATCTTACACATCCTCCTTTTCAAGTATGGTTTCTAAAGGTTTCTAAGCCTTTTAACGACGGCTTGATGGTCTCTTTCCGTCACCTCCCTTCGGCAGGGTTCCCACCGGCAGGGGTACCCCGTTTTTCCATTCGATAGCCTCGTCGACTTTTTCCCAATCCACGTATTCTTCGATGCCCCGGTTCTTTGCAACGGAGCGCGCATGCTGCTCGGCATCCTCGATGAAGCCGTAGGGATCTTCGTGAACCTCCACGAAGATGACTCCGCCGCGGTAGCCGAACTTCACCGGCTCGTAAACGATCTCCACGGCGGTTCCCATCGGCACGTCGCGAAAGAGCTTCTCCATGTCCTCGGGATAGAGGCGGATGCACCCGTTGCTGAGGATGCGGCCCACGCTCCAGGCGTTGTCCGTGCCGTGGATGCCGTATCCGCGGGCGGAAAGCCCCAGCCAGTATTTTCCGATCGGGTTGTCGTCCCCCGCGGGGATGATCTTCGTCTTGTACTTGTGCTGCAGCTTGGCCGGGATGTTCCATTCCGGGTCGACCTCCCTGTCGACGACACGGTACGTGCCAAGCGGCGTCTGTGTCTCCTCTTCACCGACTGTGACGGGATAGGTGCTGACGGTTCCCTTCTTTGCGTGAAACCGGTAAAGGCGCATTTCCGGTACGTTGATCACGATGGCCCGATGTTTCGTCTCGGGGACGATCCAGAGCGAGGGGACCTGCAGCTCGCTTCCCTCCTCGAGCAGCCAGGGGTCCTTCCCGGGGTGAAATGCCTGCATTTCCGAGATGCCCAGCCCGTAATTCCTCGCGATGTCAAGGAGCGTTTCCCCCGTCTTGACCGTGTGGACCTTCATGCGGCCGATCACGGTCGTTTTCTTCGAGGGGTCTTTGGCTGCCGGCGCGTAGGGGTAGTCGGTCTGTGCGTGGGAAATCTCGGCGGCCGCAAAAAGCAGGAGGACCGGGATGATGAGATGCTTAACCCTCATGGGTGATCAGTTTTGCGTTTCCCCATGCCTTCGCCCGAACTCGCTGTCCACGATTCCGGTGGCCGGCAATCCTTGATTGTTTGCAACGTATTAAACAAAATACACCCATCAGACTCATGACTCAAGGTTTTTTTCACCGCATGTTTTTCTCTTTATCCGCTCTTCCTCACTTCTGATCTTCCGATCTTCGCGGGCTTGATACGGGAAGACGATCATAAAGCATTCAGTGGGAACGTGCTGCGGGCAGAGGCGTCGCTACTCCCGTTCGTAGGGCAGCCCCAATGCCTCCGGCGCCCCGATCCGTTTCTTGCGGCTCCAGGCCGTGAAGGCGACGAGGACGAAGATGGTGAAAAGGTAAGGAAGCATCTTGAGGAAGAAGGGCGACACCGCCGCACCGAGGATCTGGATGCGGAAACCCAGTGCCTCGATCCCGCCGAAGAGCCAGGCCCCCGCCATGGCCCGCAGCGGGCTCCAGACGGCGAAGATCACGAGCGCCAGGGCAATCCACCCGCGGCCGGCCGTCATGTTCTCGACCCAGCAGGGGGCGTAGAAAAGCGAGAGATAGGCCCCGCCGAGACCGGCAAGCATTCCGCCCGCGATAATGCAGGCATAGCGGACCCGGTAGACGTTTACCCCCATGGCGTCGGCCGTCGCGGGGTTCTCGCCGACTGCGCGCAGATGCAGCCCGGGCCGCGTCCGGTGGATCCCGTACCACGCCAGCGGCACCAGGACATAAGAAGCGTAAACGAGCAGGTCCTGGCGGAAGAAGACGGGCCCGATGAGAGGGATCTCGGAGAGCCCGGGAAACGGCACCGGGACGGGGCCGACGGGAAGGGCTACCCCGATGAGATGTTTGCCGATGTAACTGCTCAGGCCTGTCCCGAACAGGGCAAGCGCCAGACCGCTGATGATCTGGTTGACGCGGAGCGTGGTGGTCATGAAGGCGTGGATGGCGGCAAGCGCCCCGCCGGCCAGCATCGCCGCCACGATCCCGGCGGTGGGGCTCCGGGTCTCTGTGGCGACGAGAAATCCGCAGACGGCCCCCGCGAGCATCATTCCCTCGACGCCGAGGTTGAGCACCCCCGATCGCTCGCAGAGGATCTCCCCCAGGGCGGCGTACAGAAGAGGCGTCCCGGCGCTCACGGCCGTGGCCAGCAGGGCGATGAGGGCATCCATCTCCATCTCAGAGCGCCTCCCTGAATCGGCCCCGGAGGCTCACCCGGTAGCTGCCGAAAAACTCCGCCGCGAGCCAGAAGAAGAGCATGGCTCCCTGGAGCATGTTCACCGCCGCCGCGGGAACCCCGATGAACTGCACGGCGTAACCGCCCACCAGCAGCCCGCCGAAAAGAAACGACATGATGAGAATGCCCGCAGGGCTCAGCTTTGCGAGCCACGCCACGATGATGGCCGAGTAGCCGTAGCCGGGTGAGAGCCCGTACTGGAGACGGCCCGTGATGGCCGACACTTCCGCCATCCCCGCGAGCCCCGCCAGCGCTCCGCTCACGGCCAGGGCGATCAGGATGTGCCGCGGGATGCTGACCCCTGCGTACCTCGCTGCGACGGGGTTCGACCCGATGAGGCGGACCTCGTAGCCCCACGTTGTCTTGCGCAGCGCTACCGTGAGGACGGCCGCCGCCGCCAGCGCGAAGAGAATGCCCGCGTGGATGCGCGTATCCCCGAATGCGGGCAGGCGCGCCGCCTCGGAAAAGGCCGGGGAAAGGGGGAAGTTGAAGCCGGCCGGGTCTTTCCAGGGCCCGTGGATGAGGTACTCCGAGAAGAAGATGGCCACGTAGTTGAGCATGAGCGTCGTGAGGATCTCGTTGGCGCCGAGCCACGCCCGCGGGATGGCCGCGATCAGCGCCCAGAGCGCCCCTGCGGCCATCCC
>DIFQ01000093.1 GCA_002419215.1 Syntrophaceae bacterium UBA5744 | reverse complement strand
ACTAAAAAGTCAGAAGAGCCAGAAAAGAATATATCGGTGATTAATCGGGGAGTATTATTCCCATTTTGAGATCGATACTCCCCGGTGGTCATTGTCAAAAAGCGCTAATATTTTCTATGAATGCCAATGACACAATCAGTCAATCAGATGACGCCCTGCAGGGCATTCACGTTGTGGCCAAACCCATCGGCCCGGCCTGCAACCTGAACTGCGAGTACTGCTTCTATCTCGAGAAGCAGGCCCTGTTCCCCGCTGGCGAGCAGTACCGGATGACGGACAAGGTCCTCAGCGCCTTCATCGCAGGCTACATCTCCTCGCAGCCCACGCCGGTGGTCGAGTTCGTCTGGCAGGGCGGGGAGCCGACGATGCTGGGGATCGATTTCTTCAAGCGGGTGGTGGAGCTGCAGAAGCCCTTCGCGAAGGGCAAGACCATCACCAACTCGCTGCAGACAAACGGCACGCTGCTCGACGACGAGTGGTGCCGGTTCCTGAAGCGTCACAACTTCATGGTCGGGATCAGCCTCGACGGCCCGCAGGAGATCCACGACCGCTACCGGAAGGACCGCAAGGGCAGGGGCACCTTCGAACAGGTCATGCGCGGGCTGAGGCTTTTGCAGGAGCACAAGGTCGAGTACAACGTGCTGGCCTGCGTGGCCCATGAGACGGCGGCCAGGCCCCTGGACGTGTACCGGTTTTTCAGGGGTGCGGGTGTGGAGTTCATCCAGTTCACCCCGATTGTCGAGCGCATGCCAGATCCGCAGAGTGCCGGCCAGGGCCTGCGGCTTGCAGCGCCCGCGGCGCTGGGCAGCCCGGAAGGGCAGGGGGAGGTTACGGATTGGTCGGTGCGGCCGGAAGACTACGGAGACTTTCTCATCGCCGTATTCGAGGAATGGGTGCGCAACGACGTGGGCAGGGTCTTCGTCATGAACTTCGAGTGGGCCCTGAACGCCTGGATCGGCAACCCGTCGCCCGTGTGCGTCCATGCGAAACAGTGCGGCCGGTCGCTGGTGATCGAGCACAACGGCGACGTCTACGCCTGCGACCACTGCGTGTACCCGCAATACCGGCTGGGCAACATCCTGACCGGGACGCTGCAGGACATGGCGGCAAGATCGCTGAAATCCGGCTTCGGCGTCACCAAGGAGACGGCCCTGCCGCGCCGCTGCAGGGAGTGCGACGTACTGGCCGCCTGCCGGGGGGGGTGCACCAAGCACCGCTTCGCGGCCACGTTCGACGAGGAACCGGGTCTTCACTACCTGTGCGAGGGATACAGGAAGTATTTCCTCCACATCCGCAAGTACCTGCGGGTCATGGCCCAGCTTCTGGAACACGGGCAGCCCGTGAGCCTTGTGATGAAGGTGCTGAAGGGGCCCCTGGTCATCACGAAGGGGGCTGCGGGCGGTACGAAAAGTCTCAGTTGATCCCGAAAGGAGCAAACGAGTGATGCGCAAATCCGGCAGGAGTCGGTGTCTGTCCGCCGCGTTCATTGCAGCCCTGCTTTACGCATTCCTTTTCTTGGTGGGATCCTCGGGAGACGTTGCCGATGCGGCAACTACCGGGGCTGCGGATATCGGGAAGACAGCGCCTGCGCAGACCGATTTCAAGCGCCTCGAAGGGCGTTGGGTCCGGCCGGATGGCGGGTACGTCCTCGAATTGCGGAACATCAAGAAGGACGGGAGCCTCACGGCGGCCTACTACAATCCGCGGCCGATCAAGGTCTTCCGTGCGGAAGCGGGCCGAAAGGACGGTAGGATAACCCTGTTTGTCGAATTGCGCGACGTCAATTACCCGGGATCGACCTATACCCTGCAGTACGATCCGGTATCGGACCGGCTCATGGGAACTTATTTCCAGGCGGTGCAGAGGCAGACCTTCGAGATCGAGTTCGTGAGGGCTCGATAGAGAGTCAGGATCGGATAGATCCATCCAATAAAATACATGCAAAAGGAGGAAGTAGAATGAAGAGGGTATTGTCCGTTGTCGTCGTGTTTTGCGCCCTGATCCTGTTTATCGTTCCTGTCTGCGCTCAGGACAAAGCCGCGGACACCAACCAACTCGTGCGGGAGAAAATCCAGGCCGACAAGAAGCTTTTCATCGCGGAGAACATGGAGCTCACAGAGTCGGAGGCGAAGGCGTTCTGGCCCGTTTACGAAGGCTACCAGAAGGACCTTGGCAAGGTCGTGGAGCGCAGCAGGAAGCTCATCGAGGACTACGCGAACCATTACCAATCCATGACCGATGCGACGGCGAAGAAGCTGACCGACGATATGATCGGGCTTGAGAATGACCGGCTGAAGCTCCGGAAGGACTATCTTCCGAAGTTCCGCAAGGTCCTGTCGGACAAGAAAACGGCCCGCTACTACCAGTTGGAAAACAAGATCTTCGCGGTGGTGAGCTATGAACTGGCGAAGGTGATCCCCCTGGTGAAGTAGATTCAAAAAAAGCTCAGACCGCCGGCCCATTGAGCAATGGGCCGGCGGGATCTCTAAGAATCGAACCGCGATGAAGGAGGGTTCCCGATGAAGCGCTCAGGATTGCACGGTTTACTTTGCTCCCTGGTTCTTGCGGCCGTTTGCACCGGCGGGTCCGCCTGGGCCGGCGGGATCATGCTCTACGAGTTCGGCTCGCCCGACGTGGGGCTGGCAGCGGCAGGCTATGCCGCCCGCGCGCAGGACGCCTCGACGGTGTTCACCAACCCGGCCGGGATGAGCCGTCTCGAGAAATCCCAGGTGCTGGGCGGCCTGCAGGCCCTGTACGGCAACGTGGAGTTCAGCCCCAACTCGGCAACGACGGTATCCGGGGGCGATGGTGGCGTTGCCGTGGGCTGGATACCCGGGGGGAGCGCCTTCATCGTCCAGAAGCTGAACCAGGACTGGAGCTTGGGCTTCGGCGTCCTTTCCTATTTCGGCCTGGCCGAGAACTATGACGACAACTGGGTGGGTCGCTACTACGTCAAGAAGTCGGCGCTCATGGGGCTGACGCTCTCGCCGGCAGTGAGCTACCGGCTGAACAACTGGCTCTCCGTCGGCGCGGGCCTCAACATGATGTACGGGTACATAGACAGCGAGATCGCCATCAACAACGCAGGCGAAGCCCGGCCCGACGGCCAGCTCAAGTACGATGACAACCGGTGGGGTTACGGCGCAAATCTAGGGATCCTGGTGGAGCCGATGCCGGGGACGCGCTTCGGGCTTACCTACCTCTCGGAGGTCAAGCTCGATTTCAGTGCCGTGCCCGAATTCAACGGCCTGGGACCCGTGCTGCAGACCCTGCTCACAAGCCGGGGACTCACAACGAGCGACATGGACCTGAGCATGACCGTTCCCCAGATGGTTATGCTCAGCGCCTATCATGAAATCAATCCAAAATGGGCCGTCATGGGCAACGTGGGCTGGCAGAATTGGTCGAGGTTCGGCCAGGTCGATGTGGGGATCCACTCGGGCAATCCCACGAGCCTGACCGTCAGCAATGACTACAACGACACGTGGCACGTGGCCCTGGGTGCCCAGTATCGGCACTCACCGGCATGGACGTTCTCCTGCGGCATTGCCTACGACAGCTCCGCCGTGGACGACGACAAGCGCAGCGTTGTTCTCCCCATGGGAGAGTCCTGGAAGTTGGCCCTGGGTGCCCAGTACGCCGTCACCCCGAGTCTTACGCTGGGTGTGGCCTACGAGTTCGCGTGGCTGGGCGACATGTCCGTCAACCAGGAGCGCGGTCCGCTGGCCGGGAGGGTGGCGGGCGACTACAGCAGCTCGAGCCTCAGCTTCTTCGCGCTCAACCTGAGTTGGAAATACTGAGCAAGATGGTCGGTTCCGCTTTCGGATGTCGAGGTGTCTCATGAAAAAAATCATCGAACGTGTCGCGCTGCTGCTCGTCATGATTCTGGCGACCGGCTGCAGCCACTTCGGCCACTACCCGGTGAACGCGCCCCTGGAAAAGCACAATCCCGAATATGGGTACATCGCCCAGAACATGGGGCCCGTGGGCAATGCGGAGGAACTGCTCCTGATCCTGACCTTCTCCGGGGGCGGGACAAGGGCGGCTGCCTTTTCATACGGCGTCCTCGAGGAACTGAAGGCGACGGAGATCGCCCTGGGCGGCAAGAAACGAAGGCTCTCGGACGAGGCGGACATCATCTCGGGTGTTTCCGGCGGGAGTTTCACGGCGGCCTATTTCGGGCTCTTCGGGGACCGCATCTTCGAGGATTTCGAGCAACGATTTCTGAAAAAAGACATTCAGTCGGCGCTCTCCTCGAGTGTCTTCCTGAACCCGGTCAACTGGTTTCGGCTTTCGTCGCCGCTGTTCGACCGCAGCGACCTGGCCGCCGAGTACTACGACGAAAACGTGTTTGACAGGAAGACCTTCGGGCACATGCTCGAGCGCAAGGGGCCCATGGTCCTCATCAATGCGACGGACATGTCCCTTGGCGCGCGGTTCACGTTCCACCAGACTGTATTCAACGCCATATGCTCCGATCTGTCGAGATTTTCCGTGGCAAGGGCCTGCGCCGCCTCATCGGCCGTGCCGGGCCTGCTCACACCGCTGACGCTGAAAAATTATGCGGGCCGCTGCGGCTTCGTGATGCCTCCCTTTATTCAGGAGCCGAGTCAGAGTTATCGGG
This sequence comes from Syntrophaceae bacterium UBA5744, assembly GCA_002419215.1. GTDB lineage: Bacteria > Desulfobacterota > Syntrophia > Syntrophales > UBA2192 > UBA2192. The sequence goes on along the minus strand of DIFQ01000093.1, from coordinate 1,036 downwards.
TGCGTGCCATGAGGGAGACCCTGTCGAGTGTGATGGATTCGGAGAAGAAGAAATACTTCCATCTCATCGACGGGGGCGTTGCCGACAATCTCGGCCTGAGGGCCATCGAGGAGTCCATCGAGTCGGCGGGCAGCGCCTGGACGACCTTGAAATTCTCCGGCAGGGAGAAAGTCCGCAAGGTGGTCTTTGTCGTCGTCAATGCCGAAACGAAAGCCGAGCCCGAGTGGGACAGGATCGAGTGGATCCCCCCGTTTTCCGCCATGCTCTCGAGCTATTCCACCATTGCCATCGTCCGGTACAACCGCGAGACCATGGCCATTCTGCAGGAGAGCTTCGACCGGTGGGCTCAAGATATCCGCACAGGCCGCTGCCCCCCGGGGCAGGTCTCCACGGAGCCGGGCTCCTGCGGCGACATCGAATTTTACCTGGCGGACGTCCGCTTCGAAAATCTCGAGGACAAGGCGGAGGCGGACTACCTGGGAAAATTGCCTACGGCGTTTCGTCTGTCCGGTGAGGAGGTCGACAGGCTGAAGGCCGCAGCCCGAAAACTGCTGGTCGAATCCGATGGCTTCCGGAAGTTTCTGAAGAATTTGGACAGCGGGGCCTCTTCGAAGGAGGCCCCTCGTTGAAAACGATTGCACGCGCTTACCCCGCAGCGCCTGACGTGAGCCGGTCGAACGTTGCTGCGGGGTAACCAAGAATGATAAATGATAACAGATAAACCTGTTCCTCAGGCTTCCAAATTCCTGGCACCTTGATGCGAGGATCTTTATCTGCAGAGAGCTAACAACATGTGCATGGTGAAGGAGGGTGAAGATGAGAATCGTGTTGAGTATCCTGATTTCGGCGATGTTTCTGGTCACGGTGGCAGGTCAGGCCGCAGCGCAGCAGCAGTATGTGTTCCCGCAGAAAGGCCAATCGGCCGAACAACAGAAGAAGGACGAGTATGAGTGTCACAGCTGGGCGGTGAAACAGACCGGTTTCGACCCCGCAGCAGCGGCACAGGCCCCCGCTCCGCAGGCGGCGCAGCAGCCGG
>DIFQ01000058.1 GCA_002419215.1 Syntrophaceae bacterium UBA5744 | reverse complement strand
CACCTCATGGGGAGTCTCTCTACTCCCAATTCGGTTTCCAAGAAAACCCTATCCCAGAGCACAACGTCATCGTGACCCGGGCCGAGCACGACTACATCCCCAATCTTGCGGCCATTTCCAATGAAACGATGGTCCTGCCCAAGGGGACGAGCGTTGAGGAGCGCATCCGCAGAGACTACCCCAATGTGCGCCTGACCCTTGTCGAGTCGGAGGCCGAGGCGTTTCGTCTGGTGGAAAGCCGAGAAGCGGACATGACGATGCGTTCGCTGACCATGGCCGCATATACCATCAAGAAAGAAGGGTGGTTCAACCTGAAGATCGCCGGCGAGATCCCGGCATACGCCAACCGGATGCGCATCGGGGTGACCAGGGAAAAGCCTGTGCTGAAGGATATTCTGGACAAAGCCGTGGCCACGCTGACGCCCCAGGAAGTCAACGAGATCGTCAGTCGGCATGTTTCCATATCCGTGACAACGCGAAACGATTACGGGCTGCTGTTCAAGGTCGTGTCCGGCTTTTTGGCAGTGGTCGGCATGGGCTTGGTCTGGATCACGGTCATACGCAGGAAGAACCGGGATCTGGCCTTGCTGGGCGAACAACTGCGTCGGGATATGGTTGCTCGCACAGAGGTGGAGTCTGCGTTGCGTGAGAGCGAAGAGCGATACCGTCTCTTGGTCGAAACCGCTCAGGAGGGGATCGTGGTGGTGCAGGAAGAGTACCTCGCCTACACGAATCCGATGATGTCGGTCATCACGGGTTACACGGCAGACGAGATGAGAAGTTGGCCTTTCATACATCTGGTATTCCCGGAAGACAGGAAAGCGGTGCTGGAGAATCACAGGCTGCGCATGGATGGCCATGTCATACCGCGGTACCAGATGCGCATGTTGCGTAAAGACGGTGCTGTCGCGTGGGTCGAGGTCAGCGGGGCCCGGGTCGAGTGGGGCGGTCGTCCCGCATCCCTGAACTTTCTGTCGGATATCACCGAACGCAAGGCAATTGAGGAGAAGATCCATTTCATGGCTCAGCACGACCCGCTGACATCCTTGCCCAATCGGACGCTGTTCTTTGATCGCCTGGACCGGGCCCTGGCCTTGGCCAGACGCGAACGGCGGGGTCTTGCGGTGATGTTCGTTGATCTGAATGATTTCAAGCCGGTCAACGATACCTATGGCCACGGCATCGGCGACCTCTTGCTTCAATCCGTGGCCCGCAGGATCGAGTCCGCCCTGCGCGCTTCGGATACGGTGGCCCGCATAGGCGGAGATGAGTTTGTCGTCCTTCTGCCGACCCTCGAACGTTCAGCGGATGTCGAAGACGTGGTCCTGAAGATCGGTCAGTCGCTGACCGAACCCTTCAACCTCGATGGCCAGACGGTTGCCATTTCGGCGAGCATCGGAGCGGCTGTTTTTCCGGATCACGGAAACGATGCGGCATCGTTGTGCCGGCACGCCGACACGATGATGTACGAGGACAAGGCTCGCTTCAAAAAGATTTGAAACTAGATTTCCGTGGTGGATCATGCGTTCTGCTCGTATCGACGTGGCATGTTTCAGATCAATCACGTCTGCTCCTGACGCTGAATGTCTTCTGGAGTACGAGGCCCGTATCGGTCCGAAAGAGTATTTTGCGTCCGACGTCACCCCCGACGCTGGAGGCTTTGACCGTCAGGCCCGCCTCGGCGAGAGCCGCGTGTGCGGCCTGGATATTGCGGATTCCCATCGAGGCGCGAAGATGTTGATGTAGCGGTGATGCGCCGCCGAACAGTTTGCATTCGAGATCTTTTGGGGAGATTCCCATCCATGCAAAGTCTTGCAGAAGTCGTTTGACTGATGTGTCGACGTAGCGGAAGTGGTCATCTGCGGAATCTGCCGATTTGAATTCTTCATAACTCGGCAGGAAAGCATGGAACGTTCCGCCGCAGCGTCGTCTGCGACAGTGCATGGTCACTGAAATGCAGGATCCTAGTACCGTCTGGACAAGGGTTGGGACACGGAAAACCCCACCCTGGCCGATGAGGAGGTATACATTGTCGAGTGTCGCCTCTTCGGAACTCGCGGGGAATAATGGCGAAAATTGTCTGGATTGCATGAAGTGGATTGCTGGATAAGTCCATATGCCGCGTTACGATTCGTCTATCAGCGTTCTGCGGTGAACGCGGTGCCCTTCATGGCGGATCATCGTTAAGAATCTTTACGTGTAATTTTGTTTCATACAAGCAGTCTATTTCAGGCCATGGCTCGCTGTCATGCCTTATTGCGTTTTGTGACCTTGTCGAGGACTTCCTTGAGATCGTCCAGATGGACGGGCTTGCTGAGGTACTCGTTCATGCCCGCGGCGAGAAACTTTTCCCGGTCTCCGGCCATGGCGAAGGAGGTCAGGGCGATGATGGGAATGTCGGCTTTTGCGCCGGCTTCGGAATTCCGGATTGCCTTTGTCGCCTCGATTCCGTCCATGACCGGCATCTGGATGTCCATGAGGATGCAGTCGAAATCACCTGACTCCCACCGTTCAAGCGCTTCGAGGCCGTTCTCCGCCGTGGCCGACCGCACCCCCGCCTTTTCCAGGAGCCTCTGCATGAAATACTGGTTGGACAGGTCGTCCTCGACCAGCAGGACGCTGGCCGCAGGAAGGGGGCTTACGGCTGCGGCCGGTTGGGCGTTGCTTTGAGGGCTCGCCTCTCCATTGCGCCCGAAGGGCAGGATCACGTGGGCGGACGTTCCCTCGCCGGGCAACGTGTCCATGATGATATGCCCCTCCATGAGGGTGACTAGGCGCTTGACGATGGCCAGGCCGAGTCCGGCCCCCTGGTATGCCCTGCTGTACGCCGTGTCGACCTGCACAAAGGGCGTGAACAGATCCTTGAGCCTGTCTTCCGGGATGCCGATCCCCGTGTCGTGCACGGAGAAGGCGACCCTGAGCCCGGCGCTCGCCGGTGAGTCGATGGGGTAGATTTCAAGGGTGATGGCGCCCCGGTCGGTGAACTTGAAGGCGTTGCCCACCAGGTTGAAGAGGATCTGCCTGATCCTCGCCTCGTCCCCGACGAGGGTCTGCGGCGTGTCGGGGTCGATCCTGCACACCAGCGGGACATGCTTGTCCTTGTAGATGACGTCGAAGAGTTCGGTGACCGACTGTGCGAGGTCGCGGACGAGGAACTCCTTGCGATAGAATTCGAGCCGCCCCGTTTCGATCCTGGAGATGTCCAGGATGTCCGTGAGCAGCCTTGTCAGACGGTTCGTGGAGCGGACGGCCATATCGACGTACTCTTCCTGCTCCTGATCCAGGGCGGTCGTCTGCAGAAGCTGCATCATGCCGCTGATGCCGTTGAGCGGGGTCCGGATTTCGTGGCTCATGTTCGCCAGGAATTCGCTCTTGGTCCTGTTGGCCGCTTCCGCCTCCAGCTTGGCGCGGATGAGCTGATCTTCCATGGTTTTACGGTTGGATATGTCGTCCACTACCCATATGACCCCCTTGTCGAGGTCCGAGGGGTCCAGGGCCTTGCCGGACAGGGTGCACCAGACCGTGGCGCCGTTTTTCTTCCTGAGCTGATAGTCGATCTGTTTCTGGTTGTTTTGCGTCAGTTTGTCGTAATATCTGTTTCCAAAATCGAGGAAGTGTTCTTGGTCTACATGCAGTTCGCGTACGTTTAACCCGATCATGCCATCAGCCGACTCGTAGCCGAATATTTCCGCCAGGCGCTGATTCGCCCTGGCAAGAACGCGTCCTTTCCGCAGCAGCATGATGCCGACCTGGGAATTTTCAAATATGCTTTCAAACTCGTTCTTGATTTCCGCCAGAAGCCGTTCCGCCTTTTTCCGGGTCGAAATGTCGCGGACAGAGGAGAACGCATACTCCTGCTCCGCGAGCTGGATAGGGACGGTGACGATTTCGACGGGGATCTCCGTCCCGTCTTTATGCAGGTCCGCGCCCTCGAAATGATGCCGATGCAATTCCGCGAGCACGGTTGACCCGCGCGTTCCCCGGACCGAAGGGGCCTGGATGTCCGTCAGCGAAAGCCGCAGGAGTTCGTCGCGGTCGTATCCCAGCAGCCTGCAGGCGGCCATGTTCGCGTCAAAGAGCGTGTCGTCCTTGCGCCAGATGAACAGGGGGTCCGGTGACCTCTCAAAGAGGACTCGAAACCGCTCTTCGCTTTTTTTGAGGCGCTTCCTCGACGCGTTTTCGCTCGGTGATGTCCTGATTGACTCCGATGGCCTTGATGTATTTTCCGGTGTTGTCCTTGGTCACCATATAGCGGACTACGATGTCGCGAATATCGCCGTCTCTCCTGATGATGCGGTGCTCGATGTGCGCCGTGCGACCATCGTACGCCCCGGACAAGATCTTTTCGATCTCCGATGCGACGAGCCACGCTTCGTCCGGGTGGACGAATTCGCGCGCGTATGTCTCGGCAGGCATGAGGAAGCCGCCTTCACGTGCGCTCGTAGTGCAGTAGAGGGAATAGAACTGTTCGTTGAAGGTGAACGTCATGGTGGACAAGATCCAGTTCCCAGTGGCCCATATTCGCCATTTCCACGGCCAGGGATAGGCGCTCCTCGCTGATCTTGAGTTCATTCTTGATGCGGCGCTGCTCAAGGAGGAGAATGGCGCTGTTCACGAAGGCGGAAACCTGGTTGATATCGTCCTGGGTGTACCCGGCCGGCTTGTTGGCCACCACTGCGAGGGCCACGACTTTGTTGTCCCGGAGAATCGGTACGGAAAGGAGGTTTCTGATGGGCACGTGTCCCGGGGGGAGCCCGCGCTTGCATTCCGTGGTCCGGCCGTAGTCCCCGATGACGACGGACTGCCGCTCGAGCACGGCTCTGGCCCAGATCCCGGCCTTCTCTATGGGGAAGTGGATGGGGCTGTTTCCGACCGCACACTCGAGCATCGCGTCCCGGGACCAGGAATGGATGGACATTTCGCATTCCTGCTCGTCGAGAAAGCCGAAAAACGAGTACTGACTGTCCGTGAGGTTCCGAATCTCCTCGATCACCAGATCGCAGAGCTCGCGATAGCCCGCCTCGACCATACGCGAGATGTGCCACAGGGCCGTGAGCCTGGCCTTGAGGGCCGCCTGTTCCTCCATGGCCCGGCGGATCTCGGTGATGTCGCGGAATTCCACGGCGCGGACCAGCCTGCCCTTGTAGGGGAAGTTGCGGGCCTCGAGGCGGACCGGATACTCCTCGCCGTTCTTCCGAACCCCGAAGACTTCGTAGGGCTTCTCGTAGCCCGTGAGGATATTGCGCATGACCTCGCTTCTGGATCGTTCCGCGATGAGCCGCAGACCGTCCATGCCGATGAGCTCCTCTTCGGCGTATCCGGAAATCTCTGACAGACCGCGGTTGCAGTCCAGGATGACGCCCTTGTCATGGATGGCTATCCCGCCGAAGGATGCGTTGTGCAGGGCCTTGAACCGCGCCTCGCTCTCCTGGATCTCCCTCTCTTTTTCCCGGAAGGGCGACAGGTCCCGCACGAAGGCATACACCTTGCCGCCATCGTGGTCCGAATAGGTCGCGCTGACCTCGACATCTATGACTCTCCCGTTCTTGCACCGCTCCTTCGTTTCGAATCGGACCTGTTTCAGGTTCGCGATTTCCGTGATGCGGCGGAGCGTTTCCTCCTTGCCTTCAAGGAAGTCGATATCCCATATGTGCATGGCAAGAAATTCCTGCTGGCTGTAGCCAAGCATTTCCGTGCCATGTTCGTTTGTTTCCAGTATCCGTCCATTCATATCGACAACAAAAAAACAACTGAAAGCGATTTCAGCTATTGATGTGGATCTTTGCTCAAGATAATATTTGTCTGTAAAATCTCGAGATATGTGTAAAACTCCTTCAATTTCCCCGCTTTTCGTAATTCTTGGAGAATAGAGTACGTCCATATATCGTTTTCCAATGAGCGGATAATTTACCCATAGTGAGAACGATATCCGCTCCCCATTCAAGCATTTGCTGATTTTTGGCTTGATATCCTCTTCGAATGACTTTTCTCCAATAATTATGGCTGGAGTTTTGCCGATTATTTGGTCTTTTGGAATTCCAAGATATTTTTCATAAGCTCCATTTACGTATTGATATCGATATTTCGTATCAAGGAGTGACACGGGAGAGTCGATTGCTTCGAATAATGCATAGCAATCGATTTTCTCGTGATTGTAATATGATTCGTGAGATTCCATGCCGTTTGACAGGGTATCCTTGTCGAGAATTGCTTTCTTGCCGGATGCGCTTTTCGAGTCAGGCATAAATTCTCCGTGAGGCGGGGAGAGTGAGAATTGCTGATTCAAACTCCACGATCAATCGATGCACGGTTGGTTGCGCTCCGTCTCCCCGCCATTTCGTTGCTGGGGATCCTGATGGTGCCCCGGGTTCCGGCAGTGTCGCGCAACGGCCTGTAATACATTTGCTGTCATACATCTGTATTCGATTATCCCAACTCCGCAAGTCTGGAGACAATTTTAACAAGTTGGCGATAGCTTGATAGACAGCGGGCGCGGGGGCTTTCTCGAGTGTCAGACGGAATCCTCGCTTCCGTCGGGTGGGAACTGGGTGGGCTTTAGCGTTGATTTTCCTGGCTGGTCCCAACGCCGAGAACGGATGTTCCGGGCAGGGTCTGCCCGCTGGAGCCTCATGGGCCATGAGGACCGGGCCGGCCGAGGCCTGCCCGGAAGGCGCGTCACGTTGCCGCGGGGATCTTAAGCCAGAACCTTGTCCCCGATCCCGGCGCCGAGGAGAAGCCGACGGTGGCGCCGAGATAGTTCTCCGCCAGCAGTTTGATCGAGTACGTCCCCAGACCGCGGTCGGACCCCTTTGTGGAGAAGGAGCGCTTGAAGACCTGAAGCCTGACGGATTCGGGCATGACCGCCTCGTTGCCGACCCAGAAGACGGCTGAACCGTCCTCCCGCGACAGCCCGAGCGTCACCTCGCCGCCGTTGCCGGTGGCCTCGAGGGCGTTGATGAGCATGTTGACGACGACCCTGCGCAGGAGGGTGTGGTCCGTGAGCACCGGGACATTTTCGGCCGCCGGGTCGAGGGTGATCCCCTTGCCGATGCACTTCGGGTGCCGGCGGAACTCGCCGGCGATGTTGCGGACGACCTCGAGCCCCTGCAGGGTCAGGAGGCTCACGGAATACTCGTTGCGTTCGAGGGCCAGCAGCTGGCGCTGCTTCTGGATTTCGTCCACCAGGGCGAAGAGGGACGAGCGCACGAGGGCGACGATCTCCCTGGACACGTCCGGAACCTCGTCCATGAGCATGTCGACGAGGCTCTGCGCCCCGCCCGCGGAGTTGAGGATGTCGTGGAAGAAGATCCTCTCCAGCACCTGCCTGCGCTTTTCGTGCCCGATGTCCAGGATCGTGGCCACGTAGTAGAGACCGGACTCGGTCTGCCAGGGGGATACGGTGAACTTCAGGTCCATGGCCGCGGTCATGCCGTCGGGGCCCGTGGCCAGGAGCTGACATTCGCGGGTCGCCTTGGCGTGGCCCGTGATCGACTCCAGGATGGCTAGCAGGGCCCCGCATTCGCGGCAGTTTTCGGACGTGCCGCATCCGGCCGGCCCGGTGCCCGCGAAAGCGCAGCCGGCCGCCTCGCCGGGCCGCTTCCCGAGAAACGCGTCGAGGGCGCCTGCGCCGAGCATTTCCATGCAGGCCCTGTTGGCCATGACGATCTGCCGTCTGGAATTCAGAACCATGAGCGCCGCGGGGAAGAACTCGAAGTACGACGCGCAGGGGTGGTTCAGCAGGTCCCGGCTGTCGGTCCGGACCTTGCCTGCGGCGTCCCGGGCGTGGAGGTCGTATGTCGGCGGGAACTGGGGGGGGCGTTGCGCCCGCCGGGTCCGCGTTGTCGTCTTCTGGCGTCGTTCCTCGTGCCCGCGCCGGTTTGGCATGAATAAATCACGTTTCGAGAGATGAATCCACCCTCTCTTGTGACGATTCTTCACGCGACATGAAGCAGCAAAGGATCCTAGATAATCGATTTTTCCGAAAAATCGGACACAATGGGGGCAGGCAGGCTGGATATGTATCACTCTACATCATCAAATCAGATTTTGAAAAAATATGCATAGCAGATATACTGTTTTTAATTTTCGTATTGTTTTTACATACCAAGTTAAAATTGTAGAGAAAATTTTTATAATATAGTATAAGTTGCATTTCAATGTCTTTGTAAACACGTCTGATTGGTTGTGCGAACAGCTCAAATGGATGTCTCTTTGTTTTCGCTTGCGAAAAAAAACCGTGATTTTTTCGGAAATTCTTGCGCAGAGATGCTGCAATGGATACACAAGCGCAAACAAATTAACCGTATGGAGGGTATGAGGAATGTTGAAAGTGAAGACCATTCTTGCGTGTGCGCTGGTTGCGGTTTTTCTGTGTGCTGCTTCCGCCTTCGCTGCTCCCATCGTGATCAAGTACTCCCACGTCGTGGCCGAGGACACGCCTAAGGGCATCCAGGCCAACAAGTTCCGCGACCTCGTGGCCGAACGCCTGGCCGGCAAGGTCGTGGTCGAGGTCTATCCCAACTCCCAGCTCTTCGGCGACGGCAAGGAACTCGAAGCCCTGCTCCTGGGCGACGTGCATCTCCTGGCCCCCGCGCTTTCCAAGTTCCAGAAGTACACCCCCCTGCTGCAGATCTACGACCTGCCCTTCCTCTTCAAGGACATGGCCGCCATCGACCGCTTCCAGCAGGGCCCACAGGGCCGCGCGCTGCTCGCCTCCATGAAGGACAAGGGCATCATCGGCCTTGAGTACCTGCATAACGGCATGAAGCAGATTTCCTCCAGCAACCCCATCCGCGTGCCGGCCGACGCCGCCAACAAGAAGTTCCGCATCATGACCTCCGACGTCCTGGCCGCCCAGTTCGAGGCCGTGAACGCCATGCCCCTGAAGAAGCCCTTCGCCGAGGTCTTCACCCTTCTGCAGACCAAGGCCATCGATGGGCAGGAGAACTCCTGGTCCAACATCTACTCCCAGAAATTCTACGAGGTGCAGCCCTACATCACCGAGACCAACCACGGCATCCTTGACTACCTCGTCGTCAGCACCACCGAGTTCTGGGAGAGCCTGCCCGCCGACGTCCGCCCGGTCATCGAGGAGTGTCTCAAGGAGTCCATCGTCGTCGGCAACGAAGTCGCCGCCCAGAAGGACCTCGAAGACAAGCAGAAGATCATCGACTCCAAGCGTTCCGAGATCATCACCCTGACCGAGGAAGAGCGCGGATTGTGGGTCGAGGCCATGAAGCCCGTGTGGAAGAAGTTCGAGGACGCCGTGGGCAAGGAAAACCTCGAAGCCGCCATCGCCTCCAACAAGTAGTCTCCGGGAACCATGAATACCTTCATCAACAAGCTGGAGGAGGGGATCATCTCCCTCCTCCTGGCTTCCATGACGCTTCTGGTTTTCGTGGAAGTGGTGTTCCGTTTCGGCTTCAACGTGGGCATTCACTGGGCGCAGGAGCTGACGCTGCTTCTGTCCGGCTGGATGGTCATGTTCGGGGTGTCCTACGGCATCAAGGTCGGCTCGCACATCGGCGTCGACGCGCTCGTCAAGCTCTTTCCGGGCAATGTGCGGCGGGCCGTGACCTTTGTGGCCGTGCTGCTCTGTCTGACCTACTGCGGCCTGTTTCTCGTAGGCAGCTGGACCTATCTGGGCAAGCTGAGGAGCATCGGCATCCAGCTGGAGGACATCCCCGTCCCCAAGTGGATGGCCAACAGCATCCTGTTCTTCGGCATGATCATGATGGTCATCCGTCTCCTCGACCTCCTCTGGGCGGTCGTGCGGGGCAGGGCCGACGGGTTCAAGCTGCTGGATGAGGCCAAGGAGAGCATGTATCTGGCCCAAAAAGAGGGCACGGCCCTGGATGGAGACGACGAATGACCACAGCCGCCCTGTTCACCCTGCTCTTCCTGTTCATCGCGTCGGGCATGCCCATCGCCATCGCGCTGGGCCTGTCGAGCATCACCACGATCCTGTTCTTTTCCAACGACTCCCTGGCGTCCATCGCCCTGAAGCTCTTCGAGTCGGTTTCCGAACACTACACCCTGCTGGCCATCCCCTTCTTCATCCTGTCGTCCCAGTTCCTGTCGACGGGCGGCGTGGCCAAGCGGATCATCAACTTCGCCCTGGACTGCGTCGGACACGTCAAGGGTGGCCTGGCCATGGCCGGCGTCCTGGCCTGCATGCTCTTCGCCGCAGTTTCCGGCTCGTCGCCGGCCACGGTGGCGGCCATCGGCAGCATCGTCATCGGCGGCATGGTCCGCTCGGGCTACCCCGAGAGCTTCGCCGCCGGCGTCATCTGCAACGCCGGGACGCTGGGCATTCTCATCCCGCCGTCCATCGTCATGCTTGTGTACGCGGCGGCCACCCAGGAGTCGGCGGCCAGGCTGTTCATGGCCGGCTTCATCCCGGGCATCGCCTTGGGCCTTCTCCTGATGGTGGCCATCTATATCGTGGCGCGGATCAAGAATTACCCGTCCCTGGCATGGCCAGGCTTCAGGCAGATATTCCGCTCCGGCGGCAAGGCTCTGGGCGGGCTCATGCTTGTCATCATCGTGCTGGGCTCCATCTACGGCGGCATCTGCAGCCCGACCGAGGCGGCGGCGGTCTCGGCCGTCTACGCCTGGTGGATCGCGGTCTTCGTCTATCGCGACATGGGCCCCCTCAAGGAAGTGCCCCTGCGCAAGTTCGAGGAGAGCGTGGGCTCGGCCCTGACGCGCGGCCTGTGGCAGACCGTCTGGGCCATTCCCCGCTCCCTGACGCACCCCGAGGTCCGGCACGTGGTCCTGGACGCGGCCAAGGTCAGCATCATGCTGCTCTTCATCATCGGCAACGCCATGCTCTTCGCCCACGTGCTGACCACTGAGCGCATCCCGCACATGATCGCTGAGACCATCGTGGGTTGGGGCCTGCCGGCCTGGGGGTTCCTGATCGTCGTCAACCTGCTGCTCCTGGCGGCCGGAAACTTCATGGAGCCTTCGGCCATCACCATGATCATGATCCCGATCCTCTTCCCCATCGCGGTCAAACTCGGCATCGATCCCATCCACCTGGGCATCATCTGCGTGGTCAACATGGAGATCGGCATGATCACCCCGCCCGTGGGTCTGAACCTCTTCGTCACGGCCGGCATCACCAAGCGCGACCTGACCTGGGTCGTGCGCGCGGCCTTCCCCTGGCTGACGATCCTGCTCGGGTTCCTGGTCCTCATCACCTACGTCCCGCAGATATCCCTGTGGCTGCCGGAATTCATCGACAAGCTCAAAGGGTACTGAGGGGTTACCGAACACGAAACAGAGAACCGGGCTCCGCGAGGGGCCCGGTTTTTTTTGGGAGGGATTGCGCCCGGCGCACCGGGCTGGCCGAGAGGCTAGTCGTCGTTTTTGCGGCAGGCCGGGCAGATCCCTTCCAGGCGGATGTCCACGTGGCGGACATCGAGCGAAAGGGCCTCCAGGGCCTTCTGATCCAGGGGGAGTGTGTCGCAGTGCAGGCAGAGGTAGCGGTCGCAGCGCGTGCAGTGGAAGTGCGGGTGCGCGTCGTCATGGTCTTCGCGCAGGCAGAAGCGGCTCGACTTGTCGCCGAGGCCCAGACGGTTCAGCACCTCGTGTTCGACTAGCAGGTCGAGGATGCGGTAGACCGTGACCCGGTTGATGTCCGACTTGGCGCGAACCGCGTCGAGAATCTCCTGCGCGCTGGAGGGGTAGGGGGTGCCGCCCACGGCCATGAGCACGCGCATGCGGTGGTCCGTGGCTTCCAGGCCCGCGGCGGCGAGACGGTGTTCCGCCGCCTTGGCGGTCATTCGGGCCTTCACCCGAGCCTCCGCAGGCTGTGCGCTCCCCAGGCCAGGACATACCCGCCCGTGGCCATGGCGATGATGGACGCCCCGGACGTGATGTCGAAGTGGTAGGACACGGCCAGGCCGGCCAGGCAGAAGACGAGGCTCGCCAGGGTGGCCAAGGCCATCATTTTCCACAGGGAGTTGGTGAAGAGTTCGGCCAGCATGGGCGGGATGGTCAGCAGGGCGATGACCAGGATGAGGCCGGCCACCTGGATGACCATGATCACGGTCACGGCCGTCAGGACCTGCATCAGCGCGTAGAGCAGGCGCACGGGCACGCCCATGGAGCGAGCGAACTCCATGTCGAAGGACAGGGCCAGGAAGTCCTTGTACCAGAAGAAGACCACGGCCAGGATGAAGGCGTTGAGGACCGCCATGAAGACGATGTCTCCGCGGGGGACGGCCAGGATGCTGCCGAAGAGGTAGCTCATGAGGTCGACATTGTAGCCCGGGGTGATGTCCATGAGGATGATGCCGATGGCCATGCCCGCCGCCCACATGATGCCCACCACGGAGTCGCTGCGTTCGGCGCGGCCGAAGGAGGCCATGGCCATGGCCAGGGCGGCCAGGACCGTGAAGGCCACGGCGCAGGGCAGCACGGGCAGGCCCAGGAAAAAGGCCAGGCCCACGCCGCCGTAGGCCGTGTGGGCCACGCCCCCGGCCATGAAGACCTGGCGGTTGACGACCACGAGGGTGCCGATGACGCCGCAGGCCAGACTGGCCAGCAGCCCGGCCAGCAGGGCGTTGCGCATGAATTC
>DIFQ01000140.1:280-5372 GCA_002419215.1 Syntrophaceae bacterium UBA5744 | reverse complement strand
GGGCGGGCGGGCGGCGGGGCGGGCGCCCGCCTTGCCGATGATCGTCCCGGCAATCTCCCGCAGACCTTCCCGGGTGAGGCAATCGTATTCCGTGGCCGCCGTGTACCGGACCAGCGAGGGCGCGATGTCCTTTGTGGCTTCGTAGAGCTGCCGGCTGTACTCCCTGGCCTCGTCGAGCGGGCAGGCGGCAAGCCTCCGGAGCATGAGCTCGAGGTTGCGCGTGTTGAGCGTCATGCCGAGCTGGGCCTCCGTGGCCAGGCAGAGNNGCATCTTCCTTGGCCCATCCTTCCAGCATGGCGCGGTTTGCCGGTAAGGCGGCAAGCTCCCGGTTCTGGTCGAGGACCCAGGGCAGCAGGCCCTCGTAGAGCCGGTGGTAGAATTCGTTCTGGGCCTTCACGGTCCGGGTGAAACTCTCGGCAAGGCCGGCCTCCCGGATCTCCCGGGGGATGACGAAGTCNNACGTAACGCTGGGACTTTTCCGTGTAGGAGCACAGGCGGAATTTCTCGATCTCCTCGACGAGCAGCCGCGAGACCCCCAGGACGTCGATATTGAAAACGGCGTGCTCGGCAATCGAGCTGTGCCCCATGTCGAAGACAATGGCCTGGTTCGAGCGCCGCGCCTTCTCCACTTCCCTGCGGGCAGCAGCCCGAAGCTCGTTGACGGGCGCAGGGTTGCGGCTGATGCGCGCGTAGGCCGCCGAGAGGGTCTCGGGCGTGAAGTGTTCCGCTGCGGGGCTGGCGGCCCAAACTTCCTGGATGGTTTCGTAGTCGAGATTGAAACCGGCAAGAATGATCTTCAAGGAATGCATTTCCTCCTGTTGCAGGCGAAATGTATAACAGGATTTCCGGGACCGGTCAAACCGCATTTCGCAGCCCGGAAAAGCCTTGCGGCAGGCGGATGGCGGGCCTTTCGGGGTTTCCGGCAAAAATAGGGTAGCGTTTTGAGCAAAATGTGTTAAATAATATTGGCGAATTTTTCCGAGTGCTTGCGGCGGGATACCGGGGATGGCCCTCAACGAACTGGACCGGGTGGAGATTCTCTCTCTCCAGGACAACTACATCGAGAGCACGGCCATGGACGACAGCGAAATCGTCCGCAGGGCCAGGAACGTCCGGGACGGGGAGATCCGCAACGCCATCCAGGCCGAGCACGGGTTTTCGGCTCTCGTCCGGATGACACGCGAAGGCCGGACAAAAACACTCCTGTTCGATTTCGGGTTCTCGGAACACGGGACGGCGTACAATGCCGATGCCCTCGATGTGGATTTGCGCGAGGTGGAGACGCTGGTCCTCTCCCACGGCCACAGCGATCACGCGGGAGGCCTGAAGCGGCTCGTCGCCAAGATCGGGAAGAAGGGGATCGACATCGTCCTGCACCCCGGAGTCTTCAAGGAGGACCGCTACATCACCCGGCGGGGCGAGAAGGACCGTTTCCCGCGGGTTTCCCGGAAGGCCCTGGAAGCCCTGGGGCTCAACGTGGTGGCCACCCGGGAGCCGAGGCCGCTCCTGGACGGCGATGCCCTGTTTTTGGGCGAGATCCCGCGAACGACCCCTTTCGAAAAAGGGGTGCCCCATGCCTTCTTTCTCGACCGGGGGAAGGAGACCTGGGACCCCATCGAGGATGATTCATCCATCGCGATGAACCTCAGGGGCAAGGGCCTTGTCGTGCTGTCGGGTTGCGCCCACTCGGGGATCATCAACACGGTGCTCCGCGCCATGGCCGTCACGGGCGTCGGGAAGGTCCACGCCGTGATGGGGGGATTCCATCTCTCGGGGCCGGCCTTCGAGCCGGTCATCGGGCTTACCGCGGAAGAGCTGCGGAAAATAGGGCCGGACTTTGTCATCCCCTGTCACTGCACCGGGCGCAGGGCGATCATGCAGCTGGAGAAGGCCATGCCCGGTCAATTCATCCTGAACATGTCGGGCACCGCCCTGACCCTTCGGGCCTGACCAATTTTTCTCCCGGTTTCGGGCGCGCTGCTTGCATGGCGAATCAGCGCAGGAACTCTGTTCGATAAAAAACGGGTACTCATACACCGATGGAACTTGCAGCCCTTCTTCACAGCTTCCGGATCCAGGATTTTTTCGACATCCTTCTGATCTCCTTCATGATCTACGGTCTCCTGGTCTGGTTCAGGGACGCCGCCTCGCGGTTTGTCCTGGTGGGCATCGGTATCCTGGGCATCATCTACTACCTGGCCCGCTCGTTCCAGCTCTACCTCTCGGCGGCGGTGCTCCAGGGGTTTTTCGCCGTCATCCTGCTGGCCATGGTGATCATCTTCCAGGAGGAATTCCGGCGGTTCTTCGAGCGAATCGCCACCTGGGGCCGCTTCCGGAAGAGCGGCCGCGTCTCCACGCTCCACGAGGAGGTGGAGATCATCATCCAGTCCGTGGCGAACCTGGCTCGCCAACACATGGGCGCCCTCATCGTCATCAAGGGTGAAGACCCCCTCGACCGGCACCTGACCGGCGGTTACCCCCTCGACGGCGTGCTCAGCCAGCCGCTCCTGGAGAGCATCTTCGACCCCCACTCCATCGGTCACGACGGAGCTGTCGTCATCGATCACGGGCGGGTCGTCAGTTTCGGGTGCCACCTTCCCCTGTCGACGAACTCGGAGAAAATCGGCAACCTCGGCCTGCGCCATACGGCGGCACTCGGCCTCTCGGAGCGCACGGACGCCACCTGCGTCGTCGTTTCCGAGGAGCGGGGCACGGTCTCCGTGGCCTTCGGGGGGCGGATCGACGTCCTGAAGAGCCCGACCGAACTGAGCATGATTCTCGAGCGTCTCTACGGGAAGAAAATGCCGAAGGGAAAAGCGGGCCTCATCCTGGGCTGGTTCCGGCGAAACCCCCTGGAGAAGGCGACGGCCATCCTGTTGGCTTCCGTGCTCTGGTTTGCCTTCGGCTATCAGAAAGATCTCGTCCGGCGCGACTTCACCCTGCCCATCGAGTACCGCAACCTCTCGGCCCAGTGGGTCATCGAAGGCACGAAGGTCACCGAGGCGAAGGTCACGCTGTCGGGCCCGGAACAGGCCTTCAACCTGCTGAACCCGGCGAGCTTGAGAGTTTCCGTTGACCTGTCGGGTGTTCGGGAGGGAAGGCAGGACATCGAGCTGACCAATGACATGATCAGGACGCCGGTCAACATCTCCGTGGTGAACGTGTCACCGACGCGCATTGTCGTGAGCGCCTCCAGGCTGCGCACCATGGTGCTTCCCGTTGATGTGCGCTCCGAGGGCAACCTGCCACCGGGCGTGTCGCTGCAGCGCATCGAGGTGAAACCGACCCACGTGTCCGTGCTCGTACCCAAGCGGTTTGCGGGGACAGACCTGCAGATCCCCACGGAACCCATCGACCTGAGGAAGGTGACGGCAACGACCAGCGTTTCAGCCAGGCTGATGACCCCGCCCGAGGTGTCCTTCGAGGGGGGCAAGCCCCTGTCCGTAGAGGTGACCATCCGGGTAAGGCCGAAGGCGTCGCCGCGGGGCGCATCGCTCACTCCGCCGGAATAAACGCTGTCGCGAAGCCACCCCTTCGACAGGCTCAGGGTGGAAAAGCCACAAGCAGAAAGCCATCAAATCCCCCTCTTTCCTATGTGAGTCACGAACCTTGATCTTCCTCTCCCCTCCGTGGGAGAGGATTGAGGTGATGGGGACGAATCCCCTTCCGCATTTACCCTGTTCACCCTCACCCTGACCCTCTCCCCTCAAGGGAGAGGGAAATTACGGTAGGGGCCTTCACAGGGGGGATGAAAGGGGGATTTTCATCTTCGCAGCATTTGCGGGATGCGGAAATAGTCTATCTTAACAGGAAGGTGTTAAATTCATGCCTGAACTGCCCGAGGTCGAGACCCTGTGCAGGCAGTTGCGCGAGGTGATCGTGGGCCGCCGGATTCTGTCGTCCCGCGTGATCGACCCGAAACTGGGACTGCTGCCCCCGCTTGTCGGGAAAACGGTCCAATCGGTCGTGCGGCACGGCAAGCAGATGATCTGGACGATTTCGGGCGGGACGTGCCTCGTCTTTCAACTGCGCATGACGGGGCGTTTCTTCTGGATGGAAAACGATGCCATGCCTCCCCATGCGCGGCTGGAGATCTCCTTCCGGGCTGGCCGCCTCATCCTTTCCGACCCCAGGCGCTTTGCCACGGTCAAGCCTTGGAGCCCGCCCGTGTCGAGTCCCGTGCCCGACGGTCTCGAGAAACTCGATCCGAAGCGCTTGGCCGAGGCGGCCCGCCGCCGCCGGCTTCCCGTCAAGTCCTTCCTCATGGACCAGAAGGCCGTCACCGGCATCGGCAACATTTACGCAAGCGAGATCCTCCACGGGGCGGGCATCGATCCGAGTCGACCGGCCGGCAGCCTGACCCCGGCCGAATGGAAGAAAATGGTTGCGATGGCGGCCAGGATACTGCGGAAAGCCGTCGAGTGCCGGGGATCGTCGATTTCCGACTGGCGGGATCTCTTCGCAGGCCAAGGGGAGTATCAGCTTCACCTGCGTGTCTACGGCCGGAAAGGGGAGCCCTGCGCGAAATGCCGCAGCAAGGTTCGGCGGATCGTCATTGCGGGGCGCAGCACCTTCTTCTGTCCCAAATGCCAGAAATAAGTGGCTAGCAGGCTGTTGAAAAACGCTTATCTGCTGCGTTGCGCTGCATCCTCCGTCACTGCGGCGTACGCAAAAGTACGCCTCATTCCTTAGGATTTGCGCGCCTTGCATCTAAGCATTTTTGAACAGCCTGTGTGACCTAGTGGCTTGTGGCTTGTGATTTGTGAGAGAAAGTTCTTCACCCTCTTGTCACTAAACACAAACCACTAACCACTAAACACTGATTCTTGTGCTTCCCGTTCGTTTCGGGTATAAATCCACTCTGGAAAGCGACAGGCTCATCGGCAGGGTTCGCGCCTGCATCAGCGACCGGCTCGACAGGCAAGACATCATCTGATCTTTTTCGGAAAGGATACGGACCATGAAGAAATACGAGTGTGCGGTTTGCGGTTACATCTACAATCCCGAGGAAGGGGATTCCGATGGCGGGATCCCGGCGGGGACGGCCTTTGAGAAGCTTCCCGAAGACTGGGTCTGCCCGATCTGCGGCGCG
>DIFQ01000140.1:0-265 GCA_002419215.1 Syntrophaceae bacterium UBA5744 | reverse complement strand
AGGGTATCGGGTCTAGGGTATAGGGAAGAGAACAAACCGACCCCCGATCTTTTTACCCACCACCGGCCATAGCGGCCGGCAGGCGGCACCATCGCGGCCGCCGGAAAACCATGATTGAAATCGACGGGTCCATGTACTCGGGAAGCGGCACGGTTCTCCGTTACGCCGTCGCCCTTGCCGCGCTCATCGGGGAGCCCCTTCGCATCGGTCACATCCGGGCGAGGCGCGAAAGGCCCGGGTTGAGACCCCAGCACCTGCAGGCCGC
>DIFQ01000103.1 GCA_002419215.1 Syntrophaceae bacterium UBA5744 | reverse complement strand
TCGGGGTCTGTTGCTCGCAATGACATTCTTTTTTTTCGACCCGCTACCCTCGCCTCTCGCAATGACCTTTCTTGTTCTTCCCCCTGAACCCTTTACCCTGGACCCGGGACCCTGTTTAGAATTCTATTCCTGCCCGCTCCTTGATGCCTTGCGAGTAATGGTGCTTGATCTCCTTCACCTCGCTCACCGTGTCGGCCAGGTCGATGATCGCCTTCGGGGCGTAGCGGCCCGTGAGGATGACGTCGACGGCGGCTGGCTTGTGCTTGAGCATGGAGACGACACTGTCGACGGGAACGAGCCCGAAGTCCATGGCGACGTTGATCTCGTCGAGGATCACCATCTGGTACTCCTCTGAGAGGATGGCATTTCTTGCCAGATCGAGACCCTGCCTGGCAAGCTCCACGTCGACGGGCGCGGGGTTTCCCCGCATGACGAAGCTGTCGAGGCCGCAGAGGCGCACCGTGAGATTGGGGAGGCACTGCTCGGCGCAGAGGACCTCGCCGTACTTGCGGCCCTTCATGAACTGGATGACGAGGACCTTCTTGCCGTGGCCCAGGGCCCGCAGGGCCTGCCCGAGGGCGGCCGTGGTCTTGCCCTTGCCATCGCCCGTAAAGACCATGATGAGGCCGCGATTGTACTTGGCGAGGGTTTCTTCGATGGGGTCCTTGGTCATGGGGTCCTCCTGGGGAAGGGGTCAGGGTACAGGGTAAAGGGTACAGGAAAAAAAAGAAACCTCCTCGATGCCCCCCTCACGCGAAAGGGGGATGATGATTTCTTCTCTTTCCTGAAGCCTGATGCCCGATGCCTGAAGCCTCCGGCAGCCTGAGGCTGCCGGGATAAAAAAGCCCGGGAGGCCGTAGTTAGACCATCCCGGGCTCTCTCAATCAGTTAAAGGTTGCGATCACAGGCACCCCTCCAGGTACCGCTTGGCGATGTCTTCGGCGACGGTGTAGGGGTCGACCTCCTTCTTCATGACCTTTTCGATCAACCCTTCCATCTGGCCGCTCCCGAGAAGCTTCAGGAGGACCGGCTCGAGGATGCTCGCCCGGATGGCCTCGTTGAGCTCGACGACTGCCTTGCGGCGCATCCGGCTGCCGATCAGGTCCTTGTCGACGAGATGCTGGTAATGCTCTTCAATCTTGTTGGCGATGTCTTCCAGCGCCTTGTTGAACCCCGTCGGCTCGAAGGCGTTTTCCACCTTCATGATGGACGGCCGCCATCCCCCCTGGAAGGCGGACGGCGGGGCCATGTCGAGCATGGCCATCAACTCCCTCGAGAGCTTGGAGGAGCCCTCGCGGTCGGCCTTGTTCACGACAAAGACGTCGGCAATCTCGAGGATCCCGGCCTTGATGGCCTGGATCTCGTCGCCCATCCCCGGCACGAGCACCACGAGAACCGTGTGGGAGTGGTTGATGATGTCCACTTCCTGCTGGCCCGTGCCGACGGTCTCCACGATGACCACGTCCTTGCCGAGGACGTCCATCACGTGGATGGCATCCCCCACGGCCTTGGCCAGGCCGCCCAGGGCCCCGCGCGTTGCAAGGCTCCGGACAAACACGCCCGGGTCCTCGGCGTGGCGCTGCATGCGGATGCGGTCGCCGAGGATGGCGCCCCCCGTGAAGGGGCTCGTGGGGTCGACGGCCAGCACGCCGACGGTCTTCCCTTTCTTGCGGAAGCAGTCGATGAGGCCGTCGGTCAGCGTGCTCTTCCCCGCACCGGGCGAGCCCGTGATGCCGATGACGTGCGCCCTCCCCGTGAAGGGGAAGAGATGTTTGATGGTGGTCTTCGCCTCGGGGATGCGATCCTCCAGGTTGCGGATGAGGCGAGAGGCGGCACGAATGTCGCCGCCCTTGATCTTCTTAGTGGTTTCCATTCCGTATGTCCTTACCTAAGCTCTCGGCTTCACGTTTGTGTTGATCCAGGTGATGATCGATTCCAGTGTCGCGCCGGGCACAAAGATCGCCTTGAGGCCGGCGTCATACATCAACTGGAAATCCTGTTCGGGGATGATGCCCCCGCCGATGACGGTGACATCATCGACACCCTTGTCCTTGAGGAGCTTCGTGACGGCAGGATAAAGGTAGCGATGGGCCCCCGAAAGGCAGCTCAGGCCCAGGAGATCCACGTCTTCCTGAACCACCGCCGACACGATCTGCTCGGGCGTCTGGTGACAGCCCGTGTAAATTACCTCGTAGCCTGCATCGCGGAAGCAGCGGGCCAGCACCCTGGCGCCGCGGTCGTGCCCGTCGAGACCCGGCTTTGCAACCATAACACGCAGTTTTCTCTCAGCCATGATATCTTCCCCCTCCTTCCTAGTAGAGTCCCGGATCGCGGTATTCGCCGTATACCTCGCGGTAGACGTCGCAGATCTCCTGCACGGAGCACAGGGCCTTCACGGCCTCGATGCAGTAGGGCATGACATTCTCGCCCTTCTTGCAGGCCGCCTTGAGATCGTTGAGGCACTTCATGGCAGCCTTGCCGTCGCGCTTGCGCCGCACGGCCTGGAGCCTCGCGATCTGCTCGGTCTCGATCTTGTCGTCGATCTCGAGGAAGGGGATGGACTCTTTCTCGGTGGAAACGTACTTGTTGACGCCGACCATGATCTTCTCGGCGCCGTCGATCTGGCGCTGGAACTTGTAGGCCGCATCGGAGATCTCGAGCTGGGGGAAGCCCTTCTCGATGGCCGCGACCATGCCGCCCATGTCATCGATCTTGTGGATGTATTCCCAGGCCTGCTTTTCCATCTCGTTGGTGAGCGCCTCGACGAAGTAGGAGCCGGCCAGCGGGTCGATCGTGTTGGCCGCGCCCGTCTCCTCGGCGATGAGCTGCTGGGTGCGCAGGGCGATCTGGACGGCGAAGTCGGAGGGCAGGCACCACACCTCGTCGAGCGAGTTGGTGTGCAGCGACTGGGTCCCGCCGAGAACGGCCGCCAGGGCTTCCGTGGCAGTGCGGACGACGTTGTTGTAGGGCTGCTGGGCCGTGAGCGAGCATCCCGCCGTCTGCGTGTGGAACCGCATCCACCAGGAGCGCTCGTCCTTGGATTTGTACCTCTCCGTCATGGCCTTGGCCCAGATCCTGCGGGCCGCCCTCATCTTGCAGATCTCCTCGAAGAAGTCGATGTGGGAGTTGAAGAAGAAGGAGAGCCTCGGGGCGAAGGTGTCGACATCGAGCTTCTTGCGGCGCAGCACGTCCTCGACGTACTCCATGCCGTCGCGTAGCGTGAAGGCCAGTTCCTGGACCGCCGTCGAACCCGCCTCGCGGATGTGGTAGCCCGAAATCGAGATCGTGTTCCACTTGGGAACATGCAGGGTGCCGAACTCGACGGTGTCGCTGATGAGCTTCACGGAGGGCTCCGGCGGGCACATCAGGGTCTTTTGCGCGATGAACTCCTTGAGCATGTCGTTCTGGATCGTGCCGCCGATCTTTGTGAGGGGAATTCCCTGGATCTCGGCCGCCGCGCAGTACATGGCCCACAGAGCCGTCGCCGGCGGATTGATCGTCATGGAGGTCGTGATTTTGTCGAGGGGGACGCCCTTGGTGAGAACGAGGAAATCTTCGAGGGTGTCGATGGCCACTCCGCACTTGCCGCACTCGCCGCGGGCCTTCGGGGAGTCGGTGTCATACCCCATGAGGGTGGGGAAGTCGAAGGCCGTGCTCAGGCCCGTCTGGCCCTCCTTCAGGAGCATGTGCCACCGCGCATTGGTGGTGGCGGCATCTCCCATGCCCGAAAACATGCGGAAGGTCCAGTACTTGCCGCGATAGCCGGTCACCTGGTTGCCGCGGGTGTAGGGGTACTGCCCGGGGTAACTGATGTCCCTCGCGAAGTCCATGTCCTTGATGTCATCGGGGGTGTAGAGACGTTTGATGGGGAGGTCTGAAACCGTTGACCACTGGGCCTCTGGCTTCTGATCGGCCCACTTGGAAACGAGTTTCTTGACCTCGTCTTCCCAGCGCTGGCGCATCTTGCTGGACGACTCGAGAACTTCTTTTGCGAAATACACGATTCCTCCCTCCTTGTCCGTAAAATTTAAAGATTTAAGCCATATACACTCCTCTAAACTTATTAAACCCTGACTTTCCCTTATAATAGACCCACTCGTTCCCGTATACAAAAATGCCCGTTTTGTCAAGCGAAAAGACTTCGATTTTGCCCGTATTATGGGCCTTTCAGGGCAGAAGCCCAGCAGTGACGGGGGGGCAAAGAAAGAGCATTACAAAAATGAATTGCTTGTTTCAAGTCCTCCCCAACCCTCCTTTAGAGACTGTGTCATAATCAGTTCTCGTCATTGCGAGCAACAGACCCCG
>DIFQ01000134.1 GCA_002419215.1 Syntrophaceae bacterium UBA5744 | reverse complement strand
CGTGGCCGCGGCGGCCCGCGGCAAGAGCCGGTACCGGACGCTCGCCCGGAAATGGGGGATCGGTTTTGTAGCCGGCTTCGCGCTCCTCGGGGCCCTTGCCGTCTTCCAGGCCCGGATCGGCCTCTTTACGGGTCTTGCCGAAACGGCGGGGCTGCTCGCGGCGGCAGGCTTTCTTGTGGCGGTNNGGCGTCTTTGCCTATGCAAGCTTCAGGAGGGTACCGGACCCGGAAAAGGTGATCTCGCCCCTCTATGCTGCGGATCTCTTCGGCGGCTGCCTCGGCTCCATTGCCGCAAGCCTGTTGCTGGTGCCGCTTGCCGGCATGGACATGACGGCGGCCGCGATGGCCGGGCTTGCGCTGCTTGCGCTGCTGCTCGTCTAGCCGCTGCAAGGCAGCGAAGAAGTGACTAGTGTCTTGTGGCTAGTGCAGAAGAAGTGAAAGAAGTGCCTGAGTGTCTAAGTGTCTGAGTATCGTCCCTACACCCTTGTCCCTGGTCCCTTCTTTTTTGCGCAGCGTCCGCAGCGCTTGTTTGCCGTCCGGCCCGGCCCGGCGATGAAAAACGCATCGCAGCGCGCGCATTTCCTCAACGTCTTGCGGTTCCCCGCAACCTTCAGAAATTCGATGAAGGCAAAGACAAGGACGTTGTGATAGTACTCGTCGGCCAGGCCCGAGCGCTCCGTGAAGTAGCCCGGCTCGAACAGGGGTTTTTCATAAAGCGCCCCGTCGTCGCTTACCGCCGTTTCCCGCCTGTTGACCATGTTGTAGACCAGCAGCAGGTCGAGCAGAGTCTGGTCCCGGGACAGGTCCTGCGCCTCCAGGACCTCCCCGAGGATCATCCGCCAGCGCTCCTGCAGTTCGGCAAGGACATCCTGCTCGGCCTGGATCCTGCTGTGGTAAGCCGCCATTTTCTGGGCCTCGTGCGTCCTTTCCGGCGGGATGTCGCGCCGAATCTCCAGGATGCGATCCGTCAGGGTGATGTATTCAGCCAGGCAGGCGAGAAGCCGCTCTCTCACCTCGTCCATTTCCGTCGTGAGCGGCGCCCGGTCATCGAACATCTCCGCGACCTCATCGAGCCATTTTCCCCCTCCCGTCCCGACGGCCACCCGGACGACATCCTCCTCGTAGGGATTCTCGTTGTCCCACTTCGGCTCCAGGGGCTGGATTTTGAAGGTGAGCACTCTCTCTTCGTCGCAGTCATAGGACGCAAGCGAGATGTTGCAGGGCAGGTTGTTGACGACCGAGAGAAGCCTGCGCTCTTCGAGCAGAAGCTCCACCAGCCCCCGGTCGCCCGCCGACAGGGCATCCTCGAAGAGCTGCAGGGTCGGGTAGCGGCCGAGGGCCTGATCCAGGAACCCATGCCCGAAGCCGAAGGCCGCGGCGGCGCCCCGGATGAATGCGGAGCCGGCCTCCTCCGCTGTCGGGGCATTGACGAAGTCAACGACGAGTTTTCCGAACTGCCGATCCTGATTTTTCTTCATGCCGGTCTCTCCGAGTGTGATCGATGAGGACCGAACCATAAAACACTCCGCGGGCCTTTTCAAGACCAAAGAAAACCCCCTCGCATCCGGCAGGTTCACGGGGCCCTGTACACGCCGCCCGGCCCGTCAACGGACCGCCCCCGGGGTGGCGACGAGAACGAAGCGGCGGACTGCGAAGGTTGCGACACCGGGAAGCATGATTTATTCATTGTCAAGCAGGCCGGTTATCATTTAAAAATACAAGGGGGCGTCCCTGCGCCGGCCAAGCGGATCCGGCAGCGGGATTCACCGAAAAGGGATCCGCCTCCCGAGGGGGTGCCATGCAGATCGATGAGCTCTTGAAAAAATCGCAAAACGGGGAACCGTTTTCAACGGAGGAACTGGTGCAGATGCTCCGCTATGCGCCGGATTCCCCCGAGTCGTACCGGATCATGGCGGCATCGAATCGCATCTCGAAGGAACTGTCGGGCAACAGGGCCGAAGTGCACGCGCAGTTCGCCCTGAACCTCGCGCCGTGCGCCTGCAATTGCGCCTTCTGCTCCTTTGCTCAGAAAAACGGCGTTTTCACTCGGGAAACAAGGATCTCGCCGGAAGAGGCCGTCGCCCAGGCCAGGCAGTTCGAGCAGGACGGAGCCAGCGCCGTCTTCGTGATGACAACGGCATTCTATCCCTTCGAGCTGTTCCTCGAGATCTCACGGGAAGTGAGGCGGAACCTGAAGCCGCAGACCGTACTGGTCGCCAATATCGGCGACCAGCCCCCGCAAAACGCCCGGCAAGTCAAGGACGCCGGTTTCACCGGCGTCTACCATGCCGTGAGACTGCGCGAGGGGTCGGATACGGGGATCCCCTCGCGCCGGCGCAAAGCCAGCATCAAAAACTTCCTGGAGGCCGGCCTGAGCGTCGGCACCTGCGTCGAGCCCGTCGGTCCGGAGCATACGAACGAGGAGATCGCCGAGATGATTCTCTTCACGGGCTCGTTCAACCCCGCATACAGCGGCGCGGCGCGGCGCATTCCGATTCCCGGAACCGACATGGCGAGACTGGGGATGATCAGCGAACTCAGAATGGCGCAGATCGTGGCCGTCACGAGACTCGGCGTCCCCCGGAGCGTGACGGGAAACTGCACACACGAACCCTGCACGCTCGGGGCTGTCGCCGGCGCCAACCTCTTCTGGGCTGAATCAGGGGCCAACCCGCGTGACACGCGGGAGAGAACGGAGGAAGGCAGGGGCGAGACCGTCCGGAGTTGCCGGATCCTCTTTCAGGAAAGCGGATGGGAACTGCTCGAAGGTCCGTCTCGATTTTACCGGGACAGGCATTGAGATCTCCGGGTTTCGAAGGCGTGGAGGGCGCTCGCGCGGCCGATCCCGGCCTTCCCGTTTCGCGAACCGTTGACGTCGGGGGCCCTCGTTCATCCGAGGCCCTTTCCCATCGGCAGCGGACAATCCCCGATCAGGCCGAAGGGAGATTTTCCCTTGAAAGAAACGGGATTCGAAGATAACAGGATGAACCCATGGGCATCGTAAAAGACATCAAATTCTTTATCGCCAAAAACTTCCTCATCTCGTTTGGCTACCACGTCTGCAGCCTGCACGCGAAGACCATCACGGTCATTCCCGATGGCGTCGAGAGGGTGCAGGACCACATCTCGAAGGGCGGGACCATTGTCTTCGCCTGCTGGCACCAGCGCTTCTTCAGCGGTTTCTTCGTCCCCCGGATCTTCGGAATGAACCCCTGCATCATGATCAGCCAAAGCCGGGACGGCGATTTTGTCTCCGACGTGGTCGCCCGCATCGGATGGGTCCCCGTGCGGGGCTCGACCTCCCGCGGCGGGAAGAAGGCCCTCCAGGAAATGATCGCCGGCGTCGAGAAATACCGGATGAGCGGGCACATCGTCGACGGCCCCCAGGGGCCCCCGCAGATCATCAAGCCCGGCCTGATCGCCCTGGCGTCGCAGACGGGCGCCGTCGTATGCCCCGGGTACATCTCCTACGAAAACCCGTTCATTTTCAACAGCTGGGACCGCTTCATGATCCCCAAACCCTTCAGCCGCGTCCTGCTGAGGGCCGGGGACTTCATCTCCGTCCCGAGGCAACTCGATGAGAAAACGTTCGAGGAGATCCGCCTTGACGTCGAGCGCAGGATGATCGAGGGCTACGCCGAGGCGGACGCGTCCTGGAAGCGGCAATAAGCCGCTTCCAGAGCCACAAGCCGCAAAGCAATAAAATCCCCCTTTCATCCCCCTTTACAAAAGGGGGAAAGAGGGGGATTTTTCTGATCAAAGCTCTCAAGCGTGGATCGCCACACCTGTAAATGCTCAATACCTTAATCTTCCTCTCCCCTCGAGGGAGAGGACCGAGGTGAGGGGGACTGATCCCCATACCTTTTTTCACCCTCACCCCTGCCCTCTCCCCTCAAGGGAGAGGGAGATTATGGAAAGGGTCTCAAGAGGCTCGGCTCGCGATGACTTTCTTTCTTGTGTCTTCACTCAGGCACTGAGACACTCGGGCACTCGAACACTCAGACACTTCTTTCGTCCCTACACCCTTGTCCCTGGTCCCGCATTCTCTTCCACTGGTCACCGGTCACTAGCGGTCACTGTCTTTACACAAGCGTGGTGCGGTAGAATTTGACCAGATAATCAAACCCCGACCACAGCGACAGGGCCAGGGCGACGTAGAGGAACATCGTCCCGATGCTGCTCGGGTCGATGCCGTAGATCGGGTAATGGATGATGAGGGCGGAAACGGCGACGATCTGGCAGAGGGTCTTGTATTTGCCGAGCCGGCTTGCCTCGATGACATGACCTTCCGCGGCGGCCATGCTGCGAAGCCCGTCCACGGCGAAGTCCCGCATGATCATGAGGGCCACGACCCACGCGGGCGCCCGTCCCACGGGGATGAGGAGAATCAGGGCCGCGCTCATGATGATCTTGTCGGCGATGGGGTCCAGGAGCTTCCCCATGCGGGTCACGATGTTGTAGCGCCTCGCCACGTACCCGTCGAGGAGATCGGTGAGGGCAGCCAGGATAAAGAGGATCGAGATGACGAGGCTCATCGCCTCCCCCGGTTCCAGCAGGATCAGGAACAGGATCGGGAGGACGCCGATGCGCAGCAGCGTGATGGCGTTGGGCAGGTTGATGATCCACCGGTTCTCGGCGCGAATCGGCAAGCGGTCGAAATACCTCTTGAGAATGTCGATGAGTATCACGGCCTTTTCCATCAGGAACCCTGTTTACTTCGGGACCTTCTTCCAGTCCGCCAGGAATTTTTCGATCCCAACGTCGGTCAGGGGGTGCTTCGCCAGCTGGGCGATCACGCCAAAGGGGATCGTGGCGATGTCGGCGCCCAGCATGGCGGCCTCGAGGACGTGCATGGGGTGGCGCACGCTGGCCACGATGACCTCCGTTGTAAAACCGTAGTTGTCGAAAATGCTGAGGATCTGTTCCACCAGTTCCATGCCGTTCTGGGCCACGTCATCGAGCCTGCCCACGAAAGGGCTCACGTAGGCCGCGCCGGCCTTCGCCGCCATCAGGGCCTGGACCGGCGAGAAGATGAGCGTCTCGTTCACATCGATGCCCTCGCCGGAGAGGATCTTCGTCGCCTTGAGCCCTTCCGTCGTGAGGGGGACCTTGATGACGACGTTGCCTCCCAGCTCGACGAGCTTCTTCGCCTCGGCCACCATGCCCGCCGCATCGAGGCTCACCACCTCGAGGCTCACGGGGCCTGGCACGGCTTCCAGGATCTCTTTCACCACGTCGTTGAAAGGCCTCTTCTCCCTGGCCACGAGGCTGGGGTTCGTCGTCACCCCGTCGCACATGCCGAGGCTGAGCGCCTCCTTGATCTCACTGATATTGGCCGAATCGATGAAAAACTTCATGAAGCCTCCAAGCACCTGAATCCTATACAGAATTTCCCGCCTGATGCGACGGGGTCGTAGACGGAAGGGGAATCAATCGGGGACGTGCCCGCCCTTTTCACGGAATTTTCTGTAACATTCTTTACTGCAGAAATAAAGCGTTTTTCCATCCACGCTCACACGGTATGCCACGCTGACAGGGACATAGGTGTGACATTGGGGATCCTCCACGAGTTCCTCCCCCTTGATCCTCCTGTCGTCCCGACTGCGATCATCGACGCGGCGCGAAGGGAAGAGAAATCTCTTCAGGAGCAGATACGCCAGGATCAGGACGATGCCAATCACCATGAAACGAAACATGCTTCGTTTTCTCCCATTGAGCTTGTTTTCCGAGCGCCTTTGCCGGAACTTCCTCTGCCGGCAAAGCGATCTCGTACGTCCGCCAACGACGGATTCTCCAAGCTTCCTACCTTCTTACCTTCTCAACTTCTTTCTTCACGCGTGGCCCTTCTACCAGTCCTCGTCGATCCGCTCGACGGCGTGGTCATCTTCCAGCCGGTCCAGGAGCCCTTTCATCGATACGCCGAAAAGCGCGTGAATGACATAGGGCGCAACCTCGTTGATCGGCGCAAGAACGAACCGTCGCTTGTGCAACTCGGGGTGCGGAACGACGAGGCTCTCGGTCTTTATGATCTCCTGGCCGTACAGGAGGATGTCGATGTCGATCGTCCTGGGACCCCAGCGCTCTCTTCTCTCGCGGCCCAGGGCCTGTTCAACCCACTGCAGCGCCTTGAGCAGCTGCGGGGCCGTGAAGGTCGTGCGGATTTCCACAACCCCGTTGACAAACCAGTCCTGCAGCCTGTCTCCGACAGGCTCCGTCCTGTACAGGGACGACCGTCGGAGCACCTGCACGTTTTTCAGAGACGCGATCTCGCGCAGAGCCGTACGGCAGTTCTCTACCGGGTCGCCAAGGTTACTGCCAATGCCCAGATATGCGATGACGGACACACTCAATTCAATCCCCTCTCAGAGGAAGGGGAATTTCACCCTCACCTCAATCCTTGTAT
>DIFQ01000071.1 GCA_002419215.1 Syntrophaceae bacterium UBA5744 | reverse complement strand
ACATACAAGGGTCGGGGTGAGGGTGGCTTTCCCGAGGCGTGGCGATCCACGTTTGAGATCTTTGCGTTGATTCTCTAACGAAGATTGCGTCGCTGCGCTCGCATTGACTATTTTGTTTTACGAGTACTTTCATATAAACCAAGTCCTGCAGCTAAGCTGCCCAGGAGGAAAGAGGGGGATTTTCTTTTTTCGGGCTGGACAAAGAATCCTGTGTTATTCTATACATCCAGTGATTCATGCAGGTCGGTTCAACGAAGGGAAAGAAATCATGTTCGGAAACTCGGAAAAGAAGGGCTCCTTCTTCGAGAGGCTCAAGGAAGGGCTCAGCAAGACCAAGCAGAGCCTCGTGCGCAATGTCGACCAGGTGCTCTTCGGCGAGAGGCAGATTGACCGCGACCTCTTCGAGGAAATGGAGGAAATGCTCATCACGGCCGACGTAGGCCCGGCCTTCGCCTCGGAGCTGATCGACGAGATGAAAGTGATCGCGAAGCGATCCGATCTCAACAGCCCCGAAGTCCTGCGGAAGATCATGCGGGACAACATCCACTTCATCCTCAAGCAGCGCGAGGCGCCTCTCGACATCCCGAAGGACGGTCTCTTTACCGTCATGGTCGTCGGCGTGAACGGTACGGGGAAGACGACGACGATCGGGAAGATCGCGAACGAATTGAAGGGCCGGGGCCACAGCGTGATGCTGGCTGCCGCCGACACCTTCCGGGCCGCCGCCATCGAGCAGCTCGAGGTGTGGGGCGAGCGGGGCGGGATCCCCGTCATCAAGCAGAAGATGGGGGCCGATCCCTCGGCTGTTGTTTTCGACGCCGTGCAGGCCGCGAAAGCGAGGGGGATCGACGCCCTGATCATCGACACGGCAGGCAGGCTTCACACGAAGGTCAACCTGATGGAGGAGCTCAAAAAGGTCAAGAGGATCATGGGAAGGGAGTTCCCCGGGTCGCCCCATGAGGTTCTCCTCGTTCTTGACGCCACGACGGGCCAGAACGCCGTCAACCAGGCGAAGATGTTCAACGAGTCGATCGGTGTCACGGGCCTCGTCCTGACGAAGCTCGACGGGACGGCGAAGGGCGGCATCATCATCCGTCTGGCAAAGGAATTCGACATCCCCATCCGCTACATCGGCATCGGCGAGAAGATGGACGACCTTCGGCCGTTCGACAGCGCGGAGTTCGTCGACGCGCTGATGGAATAGAATACCGTTTCAGGTTTCAGGTTTTATGTTTTAAGCATGATTCATTTTCCGAAACGTAAAACGTAACACATAAAACCTAACACGACTTTATGGGACGCTATTTTGCCATCGGCGACATCCACGGCTGCCTGGACAAACTCCTGGCACTGATGAATCGCCTGGACGTCCATTGGGGACAGGACACCGTCGTTTTCATGGGCGATTACATCGACCGGGGCCCCGATTCCAAGGGTGTCGTCGACTGCGTGCTGGATCTCCGCAGGAAGCACGAACAG
Organism: Syntrophaceae bacterium UBA5744; assembly: GCA_002419215.1. Taxonomy (GTDB): domain Bacteria; phylum Desulfobacterota; class Syntrophia; order Syntrophales; family UBA2192; genus UBA2192. The sequence continues at coordinate 8,480 of DIFQ01000071.1, read as the reverse complement.
ATCGTCTGCCTGGCGGGAAACCATGAGTCGATGTTTCTCAACTATCTGGACCATCGGGAAGAACACATCTTCCTCTGTAACGGCGGTCGCGACACACTGAAATCCTACGGTATCTCCCCCGATGAGCAGAACCGCAGGGCGAAGCTCCCCCCGGAGCACCTGCAATTCTTCGAAACCCTGCTTCCCTGTTACGAAACGGAAAACTACCTGTTCGTTCATGCCGGCGTCAGGCCCGGGATCCCGATGAATTTGCAGGATCCGTTCGACCTGATCTGGATCCGCCACGAGTTCTTCATGTCGGACCACGGGCTGAAAAAGACCGTCGTCTTCGGGCACACCCCCTTCAGGGGCGAACCCTTCGTCGGGGAAAGAATGATCGGCATCGACACGGGCGCGGTCTACGGGGGAATGCTGACGTGCCTGGAGTTGCCCGCCATGCGCTTTCATCAGGTGTGATGCAGCCTTTCACGCAGGGGGCTTTTCCTTTGCTGGTAGGGGGCCGCCGGTGAAGAGCGGAAGAGCGGAGGCGCAGAAGAGCGGAGAGGATGTTGAAGAATCCGGAATCCGATTTTCCGCTCTTCCTAACTTCCTCACTTCACGTCGCTCTTGAGTGGCCTTGCTTGAAAGGGTCGGATTCCTGAAAATCGTATGGGTGGACATAAAGATATTGCAGTGTGTCCCGAACTTCAGATTCAACTCCCTCTCCCTTGAGGGGAGAGGGTCGGGGTGAGGGTGAATGAAGATCCTCGAATGTGTCCCGAATTTCAGCGAGGGACGGGACAGGAACAAGATCGACGCGATAGCCGATGCCCTGCAGAAGGTCAGCGGGGTGCGGCTCCTGGACATTTGCGCCGACCCCGACCACAACCGGACGGTGTTCACCTTTATCGGCTCGCCCGAAGATATCGAGAAAGGCGCTGCGGCCGCCTGCGACAAGGCGCTGGAGTTGATCGACATGCGGGAGCAGCAGGGCGTGCACCCCCGGATCGGCGCCGTGGACGTTGTCCCCTTCATTCCTCTCAAGAACGCCGTCATGGCCGATGCCGTCAGGACCGCACACCGTTTCGGCCGGGCCTTTGCGCAGCGCAACGGCCTTCCCGTCTATTTCTACGGCGAAGCGGCCCTCGTCGAGGAGCGCCGCGAGCTGCCCCACGTCCGCAAGGGGGGCTACGAAGCTCTCGAAAAGCGGATGAAGGACACGAAATGGGCCCCCGATGAAGGTTCCCGCGCCCTCAACGAGCGAAGCGGGGCAACGGCGGTAGGCGCCCGCGATTTCCTGGTTGCCTACAACATCAATCTCGCCTCGTCTGACCTGGAGGTGGCCCGGAAGATCGCCGAGACGATCCGGTTCTCCAGCGGGGGCATGAAGCACGTGAAGGCCATCGGTGTGCCCCTGAAGAGCCGGGGCATCGTCCAGGTATCGATGAACCTGACGAACTTCCGGGAAACACCCGTGAAGGCCGTATTCGACCGGGTGAAGGCCGAAGCGTCCCGGTGCGGCGTGCAGGTCCTCGAATCGGAGCTGATCGGCCTCATTCCCGAAGAGGCCCTGAAGGATGTCACCCCGCAGCACCTCATGTTGCGGGACTTCAGCGAAGACCGGATCATCGAGAGGCACCTGTAGCGCTTCGCGCCAGGCTTCAGGCATCAGGCCACAGGCTTCAGAAAGACTGTCATTGCGAGGCGAGCCTTGCGAGCTGTGGCAATCACCCTTTGAGAAAAATTTTCGTATTTGTCATTCTCGCGCAAGCGGGAATCCATCTTTGTTTCAGTCAGGATCATAATGACCGATTTTGTAAGAGAGTTTCTTTTCGGAAAATCGGGCATCGTCCGGGACGAGGCCGGTGTGCGCTCCGAGATCGTGATGGACGACAGGACGGAGGGATGGATCGGCATCCCTCACGGCGGGATCAGCATGGGAGCGATCGCGGATCTGTTTGAGTCTCTCCATGAGGCCCGCGGCGGACGGGGGCTGCCCTACCCGGTCACCATGAACATACGAATGGGAGGGAGCCGATTGAGAACCGGTGAGACGGTCCATGTCGCCGTCGCCCCGGAAGGGGAGGGGGCAAGAGGAATCGTATCGGTGCGCGGAAGCGGGATGCCCTACCTCGAGGCGGACATCACCAAGGGATTCGGGCCGGAGACATCAGAGGCCCATCCATGTCTGCCGCCGTCTTTTGACCGGCTGGAGCGGTCCCTCTCGGCACTCCCGTTCTACCGGAACTGCTTCGCGTGCGGAATCGACAGGAGCCACCCGGGACTGAAAAGAAAGTTTCAATTGTTCGACGCTGCCCCGCAAAACCGGGTCGTCGTCTCCTGTGCCGGTTTCGATGCGGCAGACGCAGAGACCGTGCACCGCTTCGAGAGAGGGGGCCGGGTCCACCCCGTCGTCCTCATGGCCCTGGTCGACGAGACCATGGGCTGGGCGGGCTTCATGAACTATGCAAGCGGCGCTTTCACCGTCCGCTTGAGCGGCACCCTGCATCGTGACCTCATCCTGGGAGAGAAATTCGTCGTCTTCGGCAGGGGGGAGAAAGTCCGCGGGACAGGCTCCCGGATGCTCTACTGGACTTCCGGCGGCATCGCCGTCGTGGGGAAGGCAGGCGCCTTCGAGATCGTCATGACCGCTTCGGCCCAGTTCCTGGGCGTGCCTGCGCTTACCGAGCAGATGCGCACGGAGCTGATCCCGCAGGAATTGACGCGGCGGGCCTTTGCAATCGCCGAGTCAGGTCTGCCTTGACAGCCCCGGGCGATCGTGTTAATTTCCTCGTTCACTCGGGACGCCCTTGTCCTTGATCTCCCTCTCCCTTGAGGGGAGAGCCCTTCGATACGCTCAGGGTCGTGAGCACCAGTTCTGAGCCTGTCGAAGGATGTCGAACGAGGTCGGGGTGAGGGTAAATGATCCTGTTCCTTTCAGTTTAGAAAGCGCCCCCTTAGCTCAGGTGGATAGAGCAACGGATTCCTAATCCGTGTGCCCCGTGTTCGAGTCACGGAGGGGGCACCAAATATTTCAAAGGGTTGCAGATGCCAGTCATTTGCAGCCCTTTCATTTTTGTGAAACCGAAACGGCATGGATCCACCAGGTCCATGCCGTTTGTTTGTTGACGACGCAGGAAAAAGGGGGACAGTCCTCCTTTTCCCCGTGGCCTCAGAACTTGAAGTTCCCGAAGTTGGACTCCCTGATCGGCTGCAGGAGGGCGACCTCGAAACCCAGGGCCAGGGCGTTGCGGCAGTCCTTCAGCGGGAGCGTCCCGTCGTTGAAGAGCCGCGCCTCCATGTAGAAGGGGTGCGCCTCGCGGTTGTACTTGTCGACCATCCCCTGCTGGAATTTTTGTGCCGCCTCCTCGTCCATCTCCTGGCCCCGCTTCTTGCGGTTGACGCGCTCGAGGCTCGTGAGGATGAAGCCCGCCGTCTCGCCGGACATGACCGACGTCCTCGCCCGCATGGTGGCAAAGATGAACAGCGGGTCGAAGGTCCTGCCGCTCATGCCGAAATTCGCGGCGCCGTGGTCCGGACCGATGATCCACTGGATCCGCGGGACCTCCGTGCAGGCGACGGCCCTGACCATGCCGGAGCCGTACTTGCCGATGCCGGCGTACTCCTCGGCCGTTCCCACCATGTAGCCGGGGGAGTTCTGGATGTACAGAAGGGGGATCTTCATCGTGGAGCAGCGGATGACCCATTCGATGGCCTTGCGGGCCGAGTCCACGAAGATGACGCCGTTGTTGTTGCTGGCGATGACGCCGACGGGGATCCCCTTGAGGTGGATTTTCCCGCAGACGACGTTGTCGCCCCGCCCGATGTTGTGCTGGCGCTTGTACTCGCTGAAGTAGCTGTCGTCGGCGATGCAGGCGAGCACCTCGCGGACGTTGATGCCCCGGGCGGTCTCTTTCGGAAGAACCGAGTACAGGTGATCGGCCGGGACTTTCGGATCGACAGGCTTGCGGCGCTCGCAGCACAGCGTCTGCTTCGGGTCGAAGGCCAGGAGCTCCCGGAGCTTCTCGATCCCGTCGTCCTGGGACTTCACGAAGTGATCGGCCCCGCCGGAGATGTGGGTGTGGACCCTCGCTCCACCCAGGTCCTCCATGCTCACCGTCTCCCCGATGGCGGATTTCACCATGGGCGGCCCGCCCAGGAAGGAGTAGGACATCCCGTCGATCATGATGGACTCGCAGGCCAGGTAGACGATGTAGGCCCCCCCGGCCGTGTTTCCCCCCGTGCTGAGCGTGTACTGCTTGAGCCCCTTCGCCGACATCCGGCACATGTTGTAGAAGAAGTGGCCGAACTGGTTCCGTCCCGGGAAAATCCGGTCCTGCAGCGGCAGGTAGGCTCCCGCCGAATCGGCGATGTAGACGAAGTTCAGGCCGCACCGCTCGGCGATCTCCTGGGCCCGCAGGTGCTTCTTGCAGCTGATGGGGTAATAGGCCCCGGCGCTCACGCGGCTGTCGTTGGCGAGGATCATGACCCAGTTGCCGTGGATCTTGCCGATCCCCGTCACGAGCCCGGCGGAGGGGACGTCGTTCACGCCCTCGTAGCCGATCCCGAACCCGGCGCCTCGGCTCAGCTCGAAAAACTCCGTGCCCGGGTCGATCAGCTGCCCGATGAGCCGGCGAGGGGGTTTCTTGCCCTGCAGGGCCAGCCTGTCGTTCTGGACCTGGCCTCCCGGGTTGTACGCCCTTTCCCACAAATCGCTGATCTTCCGCTCTTCGGCCAGCCAGTGTTCCCGGTTCTCCCGGTATTCCTGTTCTTTTTTCTGGCGGCGGGTCGATCCCTTCCCGGGCGTCTCCGTCATTCCTCGATCTCCTTTCAATCCTTCCGTGCTTGCGATCAGTCAATGCCATGAATAAATGAAACAGCCTGTACCGTGACGGGCCATCGCCGTTTCCTTGTATCGCGGTGTATGGATTTTCCCCTGCCGGAGAGTTCGAGCCGTCAGTACAGGGTGTTCATCTCCGCCCTGAGCGTGTCTCTGAATTTGGGATGCGCAATATCGACAAGCATGCCTGCCCGTTCGCGGAGAGACTTTCCCTGTATCCGGGCGACTCCATACTCCGTCACGATATAATCGACGGAATGGCGCGGGATGGTCACGGCGGAGCCCAACGGCAGCTGCGGCACGATCCTCGAAAACTGGTCATCCGGCGTGGTGGAGGTCATCGCGATGACGGATTTTCCCCCTTCTGAAAACAGGGCCCCCTGGAGAAAATCGAAGCTTCCGCCTATCGCGCTGATCTGGGAGCCCCGCACCGTTTCCGAATTCACCTGGCCCGTGAGATCGATCTCGATGGCGGACAACAGGGAGCAGAACTTGGATATCTTTCCGGCCACCCTCGAGTTGATGGTTTCCGGCAGGGCTCTCCCCTCGACCATCGGATTGTCGTGCACGAATGTAAATATTTTTTTTGTGCCGAGAATTTCCGTGACGACGATATTCGGCATTTTTTTCTTTTCTACGGCTCCCGCGTCGACAAGGTCGACGAATCGGTCGATCCCCATCCCATAGAAGCGAAGGTCTTTCTTCTTCAACAGATAATTCAAAACGGCATCCGGGATGGCCCCGATGCCGATCTGGAGCGTCGAGCCGTCCTCGATCAGATCGGCGACATATTTCCCGATCGTCACCTCGCGCTCTTCCTGCTTTCCCGACGACGTGTACTCCAGAAGCGGCCGGTCGGTTTCCACGGCGCAGTCGATTTCGGAGACGTGGATGAAACCCCTGCCCAGCACGCGGGGCATCTGCGGATTGACTTCGGCAATGACCGTCTTCGCCTGGCGCGCCAGGGGAAGGGTATGCCCGATCGAAACCCCCAGGCTGCAGTAGCCGTTCTTGTCGGGAGGTGAGACCTGTATCATGGCCGCATCGATCGGCCAGATCCCGTTTTTCGAGAATACACGAACGGCGTCCCCCTGCCGCATCGGGATGTATTTCACGGTTCCCTTTTTTAAATGGCCCCGTATCTGCGGGGCGCACTGCCACGTCCTGTAGGAAAAGGATCGCTCCAACCCTTTCTCCAGAAAGGGGTATTGAATCTGGAGGCCGCTGACGATCTCGACATCCGTCAATCGCGCATGATCCCGGACCAGCGCCTCCACCAGGGTCTGGGGCAGACCGCAGCAGAGGGGAAGCACGATCCGCTGTTTCGATTCAATGAGGCCGACGGCCTTTTCCGCGGGCACGATTTTCATTACGCTGCACCCCCGCCATGTCCTTTTTCACGGTTCATCCGGCTATCCACTGATCCGCATCGGAGAGATGCCCCGCCCGATGACGGCCTTCGTCCCGTCCTGCTTCTCCACGAACAACTCGCACTCCGCATAGTGCCGATCATGCCGGTTGGAGATCGCCGTGATGAATCCTTTCACGGTTATCCGGTCTCCCGGGCGAATGGGCGATACGAAGCGGACATCCGCAAGGATCCCCCCGTTCAACCAATCCGTTTCAAAACACTTCATCATCAGCTCATTCAAGAATGCCAGGGACATCGGGCCGTGGGCGATGGTTCCCTTGAAGGGGGTTTTCGCGGCATAGGCAGGATCCACGTGCAGCAGATTGAAATCGCCTGAAAGTTCCGCCCACCGGTTGATCCGTTCCTGGCTGATCACCTTCTCCACGCTCGGCAGGTTGCCCCCGACATTGACGTGTGCCAGCATGTTTCACTCCTTTACTTGGGCCATATGACGGAAAGGCGTATGGTCGTGACCACTTCGCGCCTTTGATTTCTCGCATGAATCAACTGCGTCACTCTCTTCCTGGCCTTTTCATCCACATAACTCTCGACGACCTCGGCGTTCACCGTCAAGGTATCTCCCACACGAATCGGGGCCGCGAACTCGAATTCCTGCTTCGCCAGGACACCTCCCGCCGGCATGACATGATCCTGGAGGTAGGAGAGCCGCGCGTAGATTGCCGCAAGACCGGGAGGAGCGATTGCGCCGTCTCGCAATCCTTTTTCGTACAAGGGGTTATCGTCCCCCACGACTTCGATGAATGTCCGTACGAGATCCATGGTGACCGGATACGTGAGGGTTCTGAATTTTTTCCCGACGCCCAGATCGGAGAAGACGAGTTCCGGTTTTTCCATATGCCACCGCCCTTTCAGAATTCGAGCTCTACGGTTCCGTCGAGATAGACGTCGCCGTTCGATTTCTGGCTGAGAACGTTCAGGCAGGCCTTTGCGCCCTCCTTGTTCAGGACGGAAAGCGTCGTGACGAGAACGGTCTTCCTGTCCAACTCCCCTTTGGTCTCGAGGGCCCCGGTGTTGATCTTCATGCGCTCCGGCAGCGGCCAGTTCTTTTCCAGGGCATCCCGCACGATCCATTCCTTGATGGCCTCCGGGTCCATCGGCTCGGCAGACATCCTGCGGCCGGCGGAAACGAGGGCGGCGGGAAGCTCCCGGCCCACGTGCAGCCCTTCGAGGGTCAGCACGCTCTTGCTTCTGTGCCGCACCGGGCGGCTGCGGGTCACCTGTCCGCGGAGATTGCCGCCGCAGACTGTTTCGATGTCCCGCGCCAGCTCCAGGACGCGATGGATGTCGAGGCCGGTGTCGATCCCCATTTCCGTCATCATGCCGAGCATGTCTTCCGTGCAGGCATTCCCCGTGTAGCCCTTGTGATATTTGGGTCTGCGCGTTGCCGGCTGCCCCCCCATGCCGCCGATCGAACAATCATGAAAAACGACGCCTTCCTCCAGGGCGGCAAAGGTGTTTGCCAGGCCCATCCCGCGGGTGTCGTGGAAATGGCCGATGAAGTCTACCGTGGGAAACAATTCGCGCATGCGGCGATAAACGGTCCTCACCTGCCTTGGGTTCGCTTCCCCCGTTGTATCGCCGAGCATGATCGAGGTGGCGCCCTGTTGAAGATACCAGTCCGTCAATTCGATCAATTTCTCGATGGGCACGTCGCCGGCCAAAGGGCAGCCAAACGAGGTCCCGATGCAGCCGATTACGTCAAGCCCGTTTTTTCTTGCCCTCTTCACGATGTTGGCCAGTCCCGGCATCACTTCCGCAAATGTCATCTCGAGATTGGCAAGGAGATGATCCTCGCTGGCTGAAATGATCGCCGTGATCTCGTGAACCCCGTATCCCTTTTCGGATGCATCGAGCAGCCGGTCCAGGGCCTTTTCGTTCGGCACGATGGCGATAAAGGCGACATCGCCGTTTTTCCGGTTGATCCCCTTCAAGACGTCCAGGCAATCGGCAAACTGCGGGACCAGCTTGGGATGAGAGAAGGACGTCACCTCGATGCGCTTGAACCCGACGTCGATCATCCGATTGATGATCTCTATCTTCTTTTCCGTCGGGATGATCTGCGGATGCCCCTGGATGCCGTCTCTCGCCCAGCACTCGCAAATATTGACTTTTTTCGGAATCTTCATGGTTCACCTTCTTGCGCTGAAATCATGATGATGAGAAACGACTCGGGCAGGCGGCTTGAATACAGGCCTCCCCGCGCGAGGCCGCGCCCCGTCGCCCGGCGGG
>DIFQ01000011.1:24496-42212 GCA_002419215.1 Syntrophaceae bacterium UBA5744 | reverse complement strand
CCCATACGGCCCCCGCCGCCGCCTGCGCCGCGGCCGGCACCTCGTCCACCGGCGCCCCGGCCTCCGCCTCTCTGGCCTCCACCGCCCTGTCCTGTTCCTCTTCCGGTCGGCATGGCTTACCTCCTGTCTTTCCTATTTCATTCCCGCTTTCGATTCGGCGGTCGGCCCGCCTGTCGCCTGGTAGAGCCCTTTCTTGAAACCCTCCACGGCTTCACGCACCGTCCCGGATACCCCGGTGTAGATGGCGATGCCCCCCGCCTGGAGGGTCTGGAATGCGTTGGGCCCGACGTTTCCCGTCAGAACGGCTTTGGCTCCGCGGGATGCGACGAGCTGACCTGCCTGGATGCCGGCCCCTCCCGAGGCCTGAGTCCCGGCATTGTCGACAGCCTCGAAGGCCATCGTTTCCGTGTCGACGATGATGAACGTCCGACAGCGGCCGAATCGGGGGTCTACCTTTGAATCGAGGGTGTTTCCCTCCGATGAGATGCAAATTTTCATTTTTTTCTCCTGACGGATCCTGTCCCGCTGGACAGGGTTATTTACCGTGATGATGATCGTCGTGGGGATGGTCGCAGACGGTTTTTTCGACGCCATACCCTTTTCCCGAGCCGTGATCACAGAGACTCGCCCCGCCGGTCAGTGACCCGGCCAGAAACCGTTCGATGACCTCGTCGACGTTTCCGCTGACTCCCAGGACCGTTTCCATGCCCAGCTCCTGGAAGATGTCCTGCGCCCGGGCACCCATTCCACCGGTGACGATGACGTGGACATCTTGCTCGTGCAGGAAGCGGGGGATGAAACCCGGCTGATGACCGGGGTTGGGGATCATCTGCCGACCGATCACGCGGCCGCTGTCGACATCGACGAGGGTGAAGGCCGGGCAACGCCCGAAGTGGGGTGAAACCTGGGTGCCGTCCGTTGAAATGGCAATTCTCATCTGGGTTCTCCTTGTTCTTTTTTGGGGTAGGGGGAGGCCCCGCATGCGCGAGGCTTTTCCCCCGGAGGCAGGTACCGCTGCCCTTATTGGTTTTCCTTGTTCATCCCGGCAAGACGCTCCTCGAGGGCCTGAAGCTGTGCCCGGAGGAAATCCGCCTCGTTTTTCAACGCCTGTTTTTCATCCTCGGGCGCCCAGCGGCTGGAAGGAACGCCGAATCCCGGCCTCTGCCAACGCGGCAGACCCGTCGCGTAATAACAGTTTCTCCATCCGCGGCCACCGCCCCGGCCATATAATCCTCGTCCGCCGGCCGGCGGCCTTCCGGCGCCACCGGGATACGCGCATAATCCCCTGCCGCCTCCCGTCATGGGGCCCATGCCCCTCGGTCCTGTTCTGTCAAAACCTGGCATTGTATTTACCTCCTCGTCATTTTCCAATTTTTGTTTTCCGGAAGTGAAGCTCACCGCCCACAGGGCGGGGCCTGCGCGACGCGCCCCCGGTCAAAATCTTCTTTCCCCTGAGTCACGAGAGGTTACCGCCCCGCGAGACCCGATATCACCGATCTCCCGACCGACGATATTCAATGAGGTGAGGTGGTGTCTGCATGTCGATCACGTCACCTTGATTATCCTGGACAGCCGGTTTTTGAAGCCTCTGCCTTTTCTCCCGTTCCAACAGGTCGCGCTCGGTAACGGAGATGCCTGGTCCGGACGTGCTGCCCCGGAGCGCCTTGACGGCCCCCCAGATCGAAAGGACCTCCCGGACCAACCAGAGCAGGTCGGATAGCCTGCTGCCGTTCCTGCCCGATACAGATCTGCTCCTGTCGTCGCTGCTACGGCGGCACATCCCCCTGCCGCTTCCCGCCCGGCGCCCCTTACCTCTCGGACCCGTGCCATCGAAATTCGGCATTGCATTCACGCTTTCTTTTCATTAATGAAAACCATTTCCATGTAAATCCAAAAAAATATACTCACTTCTTCCTGCAGGTCTCGCAGAGACCGTAGAACTGGATCAGGTGATTGGTGATCGCGAAATTGTACTTCTTCGACAGACCCTCTTCGGTTTTCTTCAAGAGCGCGACTTCCTCATCGATAAAGTCCCGGTAGTTGACGATATGTCCGCAACCCGTACATACGAGATGGTGGTGATGGTCTTTCCCTTTCGGTCCCTCGGCAAGTTCGAATCGCGCCCGTCCATCGCCAAAATCGAACTTGTAGACCAGCCCGATGTTGACCAGCATGTCCAGGGTCCGGTAGATTGAGGTCAGTCCGATGGCGGGGTAGGTCTCGTGGACCCGCATGTAGATGTCCTCGGCGCTGAGGTGATCCTCTGTGAGGGACAAGACGTCCAGAACAGCCTCGCGGCCCATGGTCATCCTGAAACCACAGCCCTTGACCCGGTGCCGGCACCAGTGGTGCCCTCTTTCAAGATCTTTTTCCATACTTCCACTATTGTTATTGACAACCATTTTCACTGTTTAATTTAACGGGCTCCAAGTAATCTGTCAAGTATTTTTTGTCTTTCTGCCTAGAAAACAAATACGGCCGCTGCAAGGACCGTTGTCCATCCGCCTTTCCTGGGGACGATGGCTGACTGGGTGACGTTCCGCGTGCGGACGATTTTGCCGCTGATTTTGAATATCTCCCTGTTTTCGTCCCAGCTCTTGTCGATATCGAAATCAATGCCCAGGGTGGAAGCAAGCATGGCAGCTGCAAGGTCCTCCACGTAATCCCCCGCCTGTTTTTCCGTCTGACCATAGGCATGATGCTCGCTGATATAGCCGTATTGAGAGGTATCCGCAGGGATGGCGCAACCGACGGAGGATACAAGCAAACGGTACGGTTCGTTGCTGGAGCAGCGGCTCATGACACAATACGTAATCTCGCCGGGAGGTTTCTCCTTGAGTCCCTTGGCCCTGGAAATCATCTTGCACCCCGGGGGGAAAATGCTCGAAACGTGCACCAGGTTGTATTTCTCGATCCCGGCGTCCCGGAGTGCAAGTTCGAATGAATGGAGTTCTTCCTTGTGGTTTCCCACGCCTTTCGTAAAAAAAATCTTTTGGGATACCCAGATGTCCAAGCACCGTCTCCTTCATTTTTTGTAAATAAGGGCCTTTTTCTGTCTGCCGTTTCGAAGAATCGCCGGTCGTCCCGTCACGGCGACGCGCCGTGACGCAGGCGGATGGTCCGATTCCGGAAAACGTCCTCCGCGGCATCGAGCCGCTCCTCCTCCACGGCATGATCGACCTCAAGCAGGCGCAGGCCGGCAAGAAAATCCTCTATGAACGCCGTGCAAAGCTCCCAGGCGGGAACATCGCGGTCTGGTTCGCCCCGCCGGAGAACGGTACGGGCGTGGCCGTCCTCGTCCGTCAGGGTCACGTCCCGGCATGCCCAGGTGCGGGAGCGGTTCGCCGCTTCGATCCCGCAACGCCGGAGCCACTCGCCGTCCCACCGCAGGGCGACGCCGCCGATGTGGAAAAGCCAGGCGTTCAGCTCCTCGCGGACCTCCGGCACGGGAAGCCCGATGCCGTCGTGAAGATCGGCAAAATGTCCGGCGTGGGGCTCACCCGCACAGAGGCACCCGCAGCCGCCTTCCGGCTTTTCCCGGCTGAAGACGGCGCTGACCCTTGTCAGTTGCTCGTCGAAGGAATACCGCTCGAAGACGTCCTCATTCGGGTGGGGATAATAGTAAAGCGCGAAGGAGGCATCCAAAAGGTCGCCGTCAGGGCATGCCTTTTCCAGGCGGAGAAAATAGACCCCCGGCCTGGATTTCGGCCAGAAATACCAGCCCGGTTTGCCGATCCACTCCGGGCTGACATACTTGAAGCGCAGGCTGCTTCTGGCGTTGTCCACGGAAATCAGGTTCAGGAGAAGGTTTTCGAAGAATCCTCTGACGGTGATGAAGGGATCGTCGTCCAGGCTGATCGCATCGCCGCCGGATGGCGACGGCTCGGAACGGGCATCTTTCACCGCGCTATCCCTCCTTCCCGTCCCGATGATCCGCCCGGGGGGTGCGGAAAATCATCTTGGCAATTTCGTACTTGTCCTTTCCTGCCGGGTCTAGCCCTAGCTGCCGGGCATCCTCCTGGAGTTCCTCCAGGGAGGCCTCGGCCAGAAAGGCGTAGCACGATTCGTAGGAGGAAAAGTACGAAAGGTCCTCGGCCTGATCGTCCGCATCAGCCGGTTCGGCCGGTTCGTTCTTGATTGCAAATCCCTTCATCAGGGAGCGGCAGCCCTCCATCAGCAAATCCGCCACCCCCCGGGTCAAAAAGGTTCTCCGAAACGGATCCAAGGGCCATTCCTCCTGGAAGCAGCAAAGCGTGTTGCAGGGAGCCGCAGCTCCCCGCATTTGACGGATCGTAATGCCTCGGGTGAGGGTCAACGGGTTGCCGGCTCACCCGCCGGGCTCGTCACCTCGGGCTCCGCGACGAACTCCTGAAGATTGGTGACCTTCTCTCCGGGCCACATGTCAAAGAACCAGCTGTGCGCCAGCAGAAGCGCGACGATCAAGCTCGTCGCCGCCAGCGGGAACTGGAGCGGGTTTGAATAGCCCGGCTGCTGTCCGAGAATGCCGGCGTTGAATTTGTAGTAGAAAATGTAGAACAGGAAGGTGCCCACGCCGACGATCACCGTCCGGATCAGGAAATTGACCTCCACGGAATACTGCCGGGGCCAGTTCTTGAAATAAAAGCCCCAGATCAGCGAGATGAGCAGCATGAACAGCGAGGTCTCGCCGCTGTGGAGATAGCGCCAGTCCACGGCGGCCACGAGTTTCGCGCCGCGCACCGGGGCTCCCCAAGCCATTTCCTGCAGGAAGTGGAACCCGCTGAACAGGATCAGGCCGAACAGCAGGGTGCCCAGAATGCCGGCCAGCGGCCGCAGGGGATGATTGTCAATGAGCTTGAAGGGGTAGCCCTCATACGTCACCTGGATGATCCAGAGCGCCGCCGTCCACGACATCATCAGACCGAGACAGAAATTGCTGCTCAGTGTGTTGGCCAGGCCCTCCCACCAAGGCATGGACGCGGCATAGACCTGCCAGGGATAGAACAGGATGCCCAGATGCGGATGGTAGAGCAGCAGGAAGCCGACGGTGGCAAGGAAGAAAATCAGCATCAGGCTGGTCAGATACCCGCTGCCGCGCTGGATTTCCCGGGCAGGCCAGTTTTTGAGGTGGAGAACCCAGATGGGAATGATCAGCGCCGTCATGCCCCCGACCATTGTGATCGCCTGATGGGAATACTCCCGCGCGTTGAAGGCGTTCTGCTTTAGGCTCAGCAGAGTGTCTTCGCTGAAATAGGGGATCGACATGCCGCCGATCATCATCTTCAGGACGACGTTTACCATGAAGAGCATGAACAGGGCGCACAGGCAAAACCAGATTGCCCCCTTCAGGGCGGGGTGCAACCCCGAGACCAGGGAGGAATTTTGCAGGGGCCACAGCCTCATCACCAGCCAGGCGATCAGCACGGCCACCAAGAACCACTGGACATACGCGTACCCGTACATCGGGGTGTACATCCGCATCATCCCCCGGGGATCCATGAACACTCGCCAGAGAATCATGAACACCGTCAGCATCACTGCAACATTCAAAATCCCGGAGGGGAAGAGGCCCCAACGTGATTCCAGCTTGCGCACCGAAACCCAATCAAGAATCTTCATGCTTTGCTCCACCTTTCTACAGGACCATGGTGTCTCCGTTTCCCAGATAGATGTCCCGCTTCGTCTTGTTGCGGGCCGTTCCCTTGACAACCGGCACGCCCGTGGCGATCATCTTCTCCACGGTGATGTAGCCGGTGCAGTGGTTGCACGCCAGCCTCTCTACCTTGTAGTTCCGGATGGTGCGCACCAAATCGTCGTTCTGGGGGTTCCAGTCGTCGTAGGGCGAGATGTGCAATCCGCCGTAAACGCCGTACACCTTGTCGCCCCCCTTTATGTTGTTCTTGATGTACTCCAGGAGGGTGATCAGGCCCATGTGGCAGCATCCCGTAATTGTCGCCACGCCCTTTCCGGCAACGTTGCACACGAGCACCTGCTCGCCCCAGACGCCGCGCCCGCACGGGCAGGCGAAGGTGACGGCCGCCACCCCGGGATAGAGGGGATAGATCTTCTTCAGGTCGTGCTTGATCAGCTTTCCCTTGAAGGGGATCGCATTCTTGATGGGCGGCTTGGGGAAATTGCCCCCGGACAGCAGCTTGTAGCTGTTTTCCATGAAGGAATTGGGGATCATCATGGTGATGTCGGGTTTGAACTTGAACGCGGCCTCGATGCCCCAGTAGTGGTCGTAGTGGTCGTGGCTGATGAACAGGACATCAATTTCGTTGTTCCGGAGCATCTTGTCGATGCCTTCCTCCTGGTAGCGCCGGGTCATCCAATCGACATTCCAGCCCGTGTCCAGAAGGAGCTTCTTCTTGCTGCCGTCCATAAACTCAAACTCAATGAGGGAAGAGTAACCTCCGGCGTTGTTGCCCTGATACCCCGCCGCCACGCCTTTGGTGCTGAAGGCGACATCGTACTGGGAAACCAGCGAGCCGCCGGCCTTCTTGAAATCGTTCTGCTGGACGTAATTGTCGAACCAGCTCGTTTCGGAAATCGTCTTGATCGTGATGCCTTTCAGCTCGCCGATGTCGATGGATTTCCGCTTTTTCTCGGGGACCAGGTAGCTTCGGAAGATCGTGGACGAAATGCCCTGCGACGCGAAAAACCCCGCCACGGTTCCCACAGCCATTCCCTTGAGGAAGTTGCCTCGGGTGATATTGGAGGTCATAGTCGTCACTCCTTCTCTTGCGTTAGAAGTTGGCCGTCAGCTGAGCGACCACGAGAAAAAGGACCGCCCCGAGCAGTAAACCGGCAATCACACCTGGAACGTACCCTGCCTTGTTCGTCAACATGATCACTTCCTTTCCCCATTTCGGCTTCTATTGGTTTTACGATAATAGAACGAAAAACCGTTCATCCTTTTTGTTATTGATAATCATTTTCAGTTGTAGTATATTTTTATATAAAGAACGTGTCAAGCTTTTTCTCGAAAAATACCTCTCCATTTCAGTGGGTAAAAAAATGAATGAATAACAGACCGGAATCCAATTGGATTTGATTCCTGAAGGGCATCTGTGCCGAGGAGCAGGCTTAATTTTCATTACTATTCCATGCAGGACTGTGCAATCATGGAAACATATTTTTGCATCCTTGTTCGATGCGGATGAAAAGGAGGTGATCTTTTTTCAGCAGAGCGTATGGTAAGCGTTTTTGCGGTTATGCAGCCAAAACATGGAGCACGCCCGAGCGGCAAGGGAGGTGAATCGATGGACTACAAAACGGTCATGCTGGATAGAAAGGACGGTGTTGCAGTCTTGACCCTGAACCGCCCCGATGTTCTGAATTCCGTCAACATGGAGATGAGGTCGGAAATACTCGGAATCCTGGATGATCTCGAAAGGGACACCGCTGTCCGGGTCCTCATCATGACGGGCGCCGGCCGTGCCTTTTGCGCAGGCGCGGACATCAATGAGTTCAAAGAATCCGGCAAAGACCCGGCAATGCAAAAGTTTCTGAACAAGAAACTGATCGCAATGGCCAGAGCGTTCTATGAATTCGAAAAACCGGTTATCGGGGCGATCAACGGGGTTTCAGCCGGTGACGGGTCTCAATGGGCCCTGGCGTTTGATTTGAATGTCGCCTCGGAGAAGGCCCGTTTCGGGTGGCCCGCGACATATCTCGGCATCCTCTGACCTTACGGAATCATCCGACTTCCGGGGGAAGTCGGCCGCTTTCGAGCGAAAGAGGTCCTGATGACGAGGAAGTTCGTCAGCGCCGAAGAGGCGGTCCGGTGGGGGTTTGTCACAAAGGTCGTGCCTCATGATACGTTGATGGAGGCGACCTTCGAGCTGGCCGAGGAGCTCAAGAAGATGCCCCCCCTGTCCCTTCGGGCCGTGAAGAAGGCCGTGAATCAGGGCATGCAGGGTTACGAGTTCGCCGAATACATCATGGACAGCCTGCAGAAAAGCGAGGACGCATCGGAGGGAACGAGCGCTTTTCTCGAGAAGAGGGAGCCCGCGTTCAAAGGCAGGTAGACCTTTCTGCCGGACCGGAGCTGCGGAATCGATGCGACATCGCATTTGGGGATCGTGGGCGGAAGGGATATTACCGCTGCGGTGGATCGATCTGAAGAAATAGAAAAGCCCCGGGGGCAAAAAAGGCAAGGACGCAGTCGGCCTTGCCTTTTTTATCTCTTTACTCTTTATGATTCGGACCGGGGCCCGATACCCTCGATGCGTTACTTTTCCGCCGGGATACTGAACCGCCAGGCGCAGAACCACTCGTCGGGATGTTTGTCGGGCGGGCAGCCGAGGCACTCCGTCTTGATGCGGCTGTCGATCGTCTCCGCGAAATGCCTGTATTCCACGAGACCTGCCGACTTGCAGGGGTAGTCATCGAGACCCTTGCGCTTTCGGGCGGACTGGACGCGGCAGTCGTTCATCTGGAAGATGACGGCGTTGGGGCCGTCGTCGAGGATGGACTGCACGTTGATCCGTGCATACATCCTGAACTGCAGGGCCACCTTCAACCCTTCGAGCCCCGCCTGCTCGGGAAGCCCCAGGAACTCCTTGATGGACCAGGCCTCGAAGGGAGAGAAGCGCGTCCAGGTGGAGTCGTTGCAGCGCTTGGCGTCGAACATGTCTCGGGCCGCTTCCACGCAGGTGAACCAGACGCCGTCGTTTGCCAGCCAGTTGATCCCCACGTTGTTCAGGATGTTGATCAGCGTCTCCTTGGGCGTTTCGGCAAGCACCTTCGGCACGCCGCCCTTCATCTCGAATCCCATCGTCTTGGCCAGGCGGTCCATCTGGATGTTGTAGCTGTTCTTGCGGACTTCCCTGAGGATGCCGAGGGCCTTGGGCATCCCCACCTGGTGTTCCGTCTCCATGAACCACATGGTGTAGTGGACGATGACCCGGTGCAAGGCGTCGACGACGAAGCGGGCCAGATCCTCCTGGCTGAGATCCTCGGGCTTCTTCACGTTCTTCAGATCCGACATGATTCTCCCTCCTTGTGCGAGATGTGATGACGGCCGGCCCGCCGGGGATCCTGTCCCGCAGCGATGCGGCTGATCGGCAGGTTACGCAAATTCCCTCTGACCCCTCCGGAAACCATGACAGCAAGGCAAAAGAATAACCGGCTTGACGCTGCGCCCGCCGGATAGAAGGAACGACAGATTTCCGGTTTCCTCACAATCACCAGGGCTGCGATGTGAATCGCCTCCCCGGCTTTCCTGCAGGGCAGTGCATGTGCACGGTCGGGAAATCCGACCGCGCCAATGCCCGGCCCGCCCGGAGGGCGGCCGAGAAACGGCCGACCCGCCGGGCAGCCCTTTTTTTCTGAATTTTTTGTGCCTGAGCAAACTGCTCAGGATACCGCCGAGCCTCAGGTGCCCTTGCCGGAAAGGTCGCAGGCCTCCGGCGTTTCCTCCAGGTGCTCGACGTTCTTCCCGAAGGGCCTTGACGCCGCTTCGTCCCGGTCCGTCATGATCAACTCAGCGGCGATGCCCGCGGCGTCGGTGATGATCTCCCTGCAATACAGGGCATGGTCCCTGCACAGCCAGCTGGTCTGCCATTTCGTGGTGAGATCACGGCAGCATGTGTTGCCGTATTTGTCGAGGAACTTGTTCGGGATCTGGTTGAAGAGACGATAGAGCCCGGGCTGTCCGTAAAGCTGCTGGGCCGATTTCTTCGCCGCCTCTTTCGGTTCGGAGGCTTCCGGAAGAGTCGTTCGCCCGTGGACGCACCCCACTGCGATAACGGCCCCTGTGATGGCCCCGCAGGTGTCTCCGAAGAGACCTACCCCACCGCCGAAACCCGTGGCCACTTTCTTGACCTCCGGCGGGAGACCCGTATCCACCAGGGTCAAGACCGCCTCGGTGACGCACTCGGTACAGTTGTAGCCGAGAGAAAAGTTTTTCCTGGCGCGTTGACGGATTGCCTCGATTTTCTCCTCTTTGGTCATCGGTATATCCTCCTTGCTCGGGTTTAATAATTTTCTGTTTCAGAGGTGAGAGGGAACGCTTCGGAATGCCGATAACCCTCCCAGGACCGCCCAATAAAAACATTCCTCTTTTTAAATCACAATACGGAAAATATACTTAAAAACCACGTATTGCAACTACGTAATCCATGATCTAAAGGGCCATGAGATACGACTTCAGGTTGGCTTTCCTGTTCCGCAGGCCCAGCTTTTTCCGGATGTTGTCCCGGTGGACCTCGACGGTCCGGGCCGATGCGTTGAGCAGCCCCGCCATTTCCTTGCTGGTGCGCCCCTCCTTGATGAAGTTGATGACCTTGATCTCCATGGGCGTGAGGTTGGGGTGTTTCGAGGACAGGGTGCGCAGGAACGGGGAGATGATCTCGCTCGTGTTCCTCTCGAGGATCTTCAGCTGGTTGAGCTGATGGCTGTCGACGGGGGTCATTTTCAGGTTCTCGATATAGGGGAGAATCAGCTCCCTCACGTTGCAGATGACCTTCTCCTCGAGTTCGGCCTTGTCATCCTCCCGGCGCTTGAGCAGGACCTTCAGGGCCGTGTTCGCGTCTTCGAGATTCCGGGATTTTTCTTCCAGCTCCTGCTCCCGCTTTCTCAGCGCCTCCTCCATCCGCTTGCGTTCGGTGATGTTGCGCGCAATGCCGTGAATGGCGACCGGCTTGCCGTTCTCCACCACGCTCCGGGCATTCACTTCCAGCCACACGGCCTCGCCCGTCCGGGTATAGGTGAGGAACTCCAGGGGGTTCGGCACGTCCCGTTCGCCGCGTTTCCTGCGAAAGAGCTTGCGGACGGCGGGCAGATCGTTTTTATCGAGAAGCATCTCCAGGTTGAGTCCCTGCATCTGCTCCGGTACGAACCCGTATGTCCTGGAGGCGGCGTCGTTGCAGGACAGGATCCTGCCGTCGAGATCAAGAATGAAGATGATGTCGTTGGCATTTTCGAAGAGCTCCCGGTACTTCTGCTCGGATTGGCGCATCGCCTCCTCGGCCTTTCTGCGTTCCGTGATATCCGTGACGATCTCGACGACGCCGCTCAGCGACCCTTTTTCATCCCGCACGGGGTAGCTGCGCAACACCCAGTTCTTCTTATAAGAGTTGATATCGACGACGTCGTGGGGCTGGCCGGTTTTGAGCGTTTTCTCGACCGGGCAGATGCTGCAGGCCCGGCTCCGGCTGTGCAGCGCCTGGTAGCAATGCTTCCCGTTCAACTGGCCGGGCTTGAGGTTGAAGGCCTCCCGCATCGCCTTGTTGGCCCAGATCACCCGCAGGTCCGTATCCAGAAACAGAACGAGTTCGGTCATGGCGTCGAGAATGACCGCCTTCTCCTGTTCGGACTTTCTGAGCTCTTCGAACAGCCGAACGTATTTACTATCGATCTGTCGGATGTGTGGATCAGCCTTATCGCGTGCAGCAGTCTTTTTCATATGCCCTTTTCCAGGATCACAGCGGTGGATCGGGACGGCACACGCCTCTTTCGCCTTATCTCATTTGCGGAACCCAATCAAGAGGGAAAACAGGCGTAACCCGGCGCGGATTTACACGCCCGGCCGGATGTGGTAAGAGTGCCGGGGAAAGAGAACGGGAAAACATTTTTATATGAACAAGCCTTTGTTAATGGATCTGGACGACAATGTATTCCTCGAGGGCGAGGTACTCGTCGTCATCGACCGGCGCAGGCTCCCCCGGGAAATCGTCCGCCTGAGCTGCCCCGACCACGAGGCCGTGGCCCGGGCCATCGAGGAAATGGCCGTCCAGGGGGCAGGCGACATCGCCATTACGGCGGGCTTTGGCCTCTACCTGGCCGCACGGGCGGCCGAGCGAAGCGGCGCCGCGAAAAAGATGGAACAGCTTCGCAAAGCGGCAGACCGTCTCATCGCCACGCGGCCCACCGGTTTCCACCTGGCGGCCCTTGTGAAGAAGCTCATGGGCCGCATCGAGGAGGCAGGGGACGCAAAGCCGGCCTCCGAGGTCATCCTGGCATCCCTGCGAAGGGCCCTGGAGAGCCAGCGCCGGATCTCCGAGGACACGGGGCGTCACGCCGAGACGCTGATTGCACCTGGCGACAGGGTCCTGACACACTGCTTCGCCGGGCCGGCCCTCCTGTACATGCTGCGGTTTGCCCGCGAAAACGGCAAAGACGTACGGGTCATCTGCACGGAAACGCGGCCCTACCTCCAGGGGGCACGGCTTACGGCCTGGTCGGTGAGCGAGTTGGGCATCGACACAACGCTGATCACCGACAACATGGCCGCCCACTGCATGTCCAGGGGGATGGTGAGCAAGGTCTTCGCGGCGGCCGACCGGGTGGCCATGGACGGGGTGGTGGCCAACAAGGTGGGGACGCTGCAGCTTGCGATCTGCGCCCGCTACTACGACATCCCCTTCTACATTCTCGCCTACGGCGGGCCCGACAAAAGAACGCTGTGCGGTGAGGACATCCCCATCGAGGAACGGGACCCCCGCGAGGTGCTCGAGTTCCGGGGAACCCCCATCAGCGGCAGCGCCGTGAAGGGCTACTACCCGGCCTTCGACCTCACGCCGGCGGAGCTGGTGACGGGGGTCGTCACGGCAAGTGGAATAACAACAAGAGGAAGGGGATAATTCCCCCTCACCCCGACCCTCTCCCTCGGCGGGGAGAGGGAGATCGAGGAAATGGTATTCATAGGTGGAGCTGCGAAAGAGATAAAAAAGAAGGGGGTCGATTCGGAGAATCGTCCCCCTTCCTGCTCGCCCGGGTTCTCGGGCCATCCTTTCAACGTTGGATCACTGGTAGAGATAATCCCGTTCCGCGGCGGGACCGACTTTTTCCAGCTCGAGGGCCGAGCCGGGGATCAGGTAGCTCCGCATCCGGCTGGGCAGGTAGACGAGGTACCAGAAATCATCGGGGCGGTATTCCCCGCGCCGGCCGACGATCTTCCCCCGGGCGCCCTTCATCGGGTGGCCGGGATGCGTGACGACGACAAAATCACCAAGATCCATGGTGTGGCTCCTTGCGGGTTGTCTCACAAATTCTTCGGAACGATTCCGCCGCCGACAACGAACTCGAATGAGAAAGAAAAATCCATGAGCGGGCTGATCGTAGCACAGGGATGGGAGCCGTGACAATCAAAATGAAGGGCCCGCGGTAGATTTCCGCACACGAATGTGGTAATCAGGCTTCGGGCTTCAGGCATCAGGATTCAGGATCTAAAAGGAACTGTTTCCTTCAGAAAAATCCCGAGGCCGGAATCCCGAGTCCCGAATCCGTTCTTGACGAGACAGGAGAGAAAGAGCAGACCAGGCAGACGACAGACAAGGGGGGAGAGATGACGGAAATCAAGATGCCCATTTTTTTCCACGCCAACTACAGGGTCATCATCCGCACGAAGGACTGGGAGACCCGGGAGAGGGCCCAGAAGCTCAGCCTCCGGGAGCTGAGCCCGGAAGAGCAGAAGGCCTCCTTCAAAGACCTCGACGAGAAGGACATGCCGACCCACCAGATCGTCTTCTACGACTTCGGCTGCAAACGGGTGATCGAGGGGAAGCTGCTGGAAAACGTGGAAGAAAAGATCGTTTTCAAGGTCCAGGAGAAGGAGTACGAGTTCTCGCATCTGAAGCCGCCTGCTGCCCAGGG
The DNA here is from genome assembly GCA_002419215.1 of Syntrophaceae bacterium UBA5744. Taxonomy (GTDB): domain Bacteria; phylum Desulfobacterota; class Syntrophia; order Syntrophales; family UBA2192; genus UBA2192. Next base: position 28,634 of record DIFQ01000011.1, on the reverse strand, counting down.
TTGAGCGCAGGGTGGCCATGCAGGCAGCCCTGAACAAAGGTTTCGGGCTCTCGTTCATGAAGTTAGGAAGCTAAGAAGTCAGGAAGAGCGGAGTGGATTGATCCATCTCTTTCTTTTCCGATCTTCTGCTCTTCCTCACTTCCGCTCTTCCCGAACGGCCGTCGCGGAACATCGTCAGAGCGGATTTCGCGCTCGGATCGGCAGCGATCATTGCAGAAGTCACGCCACGGCACGCTTTTCGGTCGGCTTGCCGAGGATCTCGCGGATCTTCCTGGAGAGGTCGATGATGCTGAAGGGCTTCTGGATGAAGCCGCCGCAGCCGCGCGAGAGGATGTTCGAGGCCTGTCCGTTGAGGCTGTAGCCGCTCGCCAGGAGAACCTTTACCGAGGAATTGATGCCCTTCATGGCGTCGAACACCCGGCCGCCGCCCATCTCGGGCATGATCATGTCCAGGATCACCATGTCGATTTCGCTGTTTTTCTGCCGGTAGATCTCGATCGCCTCGGGCCCGCTGCGGGCCGAAAGCACCCGGTAACCCAGCGTCTTTAAAACCTCGACGCCCACGTCGAGAACGATGTCCTCGTCGTCGACGATGAGGATCGTCTCGGTTCCCTTCATGACCTGGCGCTCCAGGGACGCGTCCGCAACGGCCGCACTGGCGGAGACGGGCAGGTAGATGTTGAAGGTCGTGCCGTGGCCCCTCTCGCTGTACAGGGTGATGATGCCGCCGTGATTTTTGACGATGCCGTAGGCCGAGGCCAGGCCGAGGCCCGTGCCGCGCCCCCTGCCCTTCGTGGTGAAGAAGGGTTCGAAAACGCGCTGGCGCGTCGCCTCGTCCATGCCGATCCCCGTGTCGGTGACGGAGATCTTCACATAGCGGCCGGGCTGCATCTTGTGCGGCTTGACGAACGGCTCGTCGAGAATGACGTTTTCCGTCGAGAGAATCAACTCGCCGCCGCCGGGCATGGCCTGCCAGGCGTTGACGTACATGTTGAGAAACACCTGCTCGACCTGACCGCGGTCCGCGTCGACGACCCAGGTGCCCTCCTGCTCGCGCCGGGTGATCTTGATCTCTTTCTTCGTCCGGCCGAACATCTCCGAGGATTTCCGGATGAGGTCGTTGAGGTCCGTGGGCTTCACTTCGTACTTGCCCCCGCGGGCAAACCCCAGGAGCTGCCGCGTCAGGGTCGCGCCGCTGCGGATCATGTCCTCGACGCCCGTGAGGTGGGCCGCATGAGGGTGCTCGCTCGTCGTGTCCATGAGCATGAGCGAGACATGGCCCTGGATACCCATGAGGAGGTTGTTGAAGTCGTGGGCGATCCCGCCGGCGAGCGTGCCGATGGCCTCCATCTTCTGCGCCTGGAGGAGCTGGGCCTCGAGCTGCCGGGTCTGGGTGATGTCGCGGGCAATACCGCAGATGCCGATGATTTCCCCTGCGTCGTCGAACATGGGGACCTTCACGACGTGCAGCGTCACGGCAACCCCGTTGATGACCTCGGCGGACTCGACCTCCACCATCTCGCCGTCGAGAATGCGATAGTCCATCTCGCGGGTCCGCTGCTCGGCAGCCTCGCCGAGAAGCTCCCCGTCGGAGAGCCCCACGATCTCCGCGGCGGGTTTTCCGAAGAGGGCTTCCACGCTGGGGTTGACCAGCACGTACTTCAGGGCGCGGTCCTTGATGAAGATGCAGTCCGGGGCCGTCTCGAAGATGGCGCGGAAGTTCTCCTCGCTCTTTCGCAGGGCCTCCTCGGCGAGCTTGCGCTCGGTGATGTCGTGGACCATGGCGATGACACCGACGATCTCGCCGCGGGAGTTGCGGTACGGGGCGTAGGTACCCGAAATCCAGCCGGTCTTTCCGCTCTGGGGAACGTAGTAGGTGAGGTCCGGCGCCGAAACCGTGGCCCCGTCGAGGGCCCGGTCGAGCAGGATATCGACGCCCTGCTCCCGGAGGTTGGGGAAGACCTCGAAGGCGTTCGCACCCAGGACCTCTTCGGCGGGCAGACCCGTCAGTTCCTCCATGAAGCGGTTCCAGACGATGTAGCGGCTCTCGCGGTCGTAGACGATGATGCCCTCGTGGGCGCTGGAGATGATCTCCTTGTTGAAGCGCTCCGATTCGCGCAGAGCCTTTTCGCTGCGCTTGCGCTTGGTGATGTCCTCGTAGACGGCGATGATCCTGCCTTCCCGCAGGTCGTCCCCGATGCGTGAGGCGTGAAGCCTCACGACGATCTCGCGGCCGTCCATGCGGCGGCAGGGTATCTCGGCGCTGCAAGTGCGCTGCCTGCGGAGCGTCGAATAGACGAACTTCCCGATGTCGGTGTTTTCCTCATCGTTGCGGTAGAGGATGCGTGTCGTCTGGCCGATGAGTTCCTCGGGACGCCAGCCGAAAACGGCGTCGACGGCGTCGTTGGCGAAAATGATGCGGCGTTTCGCAAGCCCCACCACGGCATGGGGGATGGCGTCGAGGATGGACGCCTCCAGGGCCTCCAGTTCCTGGAGCCTGCGGCTGTGCTCTTTCCGGGCCGTGATGTCCATGGAGTTGCCCAGGATGGCCCGCCGCCCTTTGTACTGAATGGGCGTCACCGTCTCCATGACCCAGCGGATCTGTCCGGACCCGGTGATGATCCGGTACTCGTAGGGGGACGATCTGTGGCCTTTCAGCATCTCGATCGCCTGCTCCCGGATCGTCGCACGGTCCCCCGGGTGAACGATGTCGATGCATCTCATGCCGATCATCTCGTTGACGGGATATCCGGCAAGAAGGGCCGCCTTTTCATTCAGGAAGTCGAAACGCCCGTCGAGAATGACGTAGACGCCGGAGTGGGAGCTGTGGGCCAGGGTTTCGTAGAGTTGCCGGGACTCGGCCGGTTCCTCGCGCTGGGCCCCCTGGCGTGAATCAAGCTGCTTCCGGAGGGCTTCAATCTCTTCGATCAGTTGTTGTTTTGTTTTTTTGCTCGAGGCGGCCATCTACTCTCTCGGGAAGACCGGTTTTGTGTGAGACTCTGCCTTCGGGAACGGTGCGGCTGGGGTACCTGCAATCGTGCAAATACTCTGCCAAAGAGAGCCAGCCTCCGGCCGCAGGGCAAACTGCCTCTATCCTTCCGAAATTGCGCGCGAAAATTTATCTTCAATCCGTGTCACACCTGGGATATAAGATCTTTGAGCGTCATGAACCCGACCCGAAGACACGAACCCACGACAGAGGGCACCAACCAACCCTCACGAAAATGGTTTGAACGGTTGCAGCGATGGCCCGTCTGACGACATCCCTTCTTCTGATCTTCGTGCTCGCCTTCCAGGCAGGGGTATGCGCTGCAGCGGACCCGGCATTTCCCCGCCCCACCGGCGCCGTCAACGATTTTGCCAACGTCATCCCTGCGGGTGAGCGGACCGTCATGGAGAATCTCGCCCGGGAGGTTCTGCAGAAGACAGGCACGGCCGTTGTCGTGGCCACGGTGCCCACCGCGGGGGACATGGTGGTCGACGATTACGCCACACGTCTCTATGAGTCCTGGGGAATCGGAAAGAAAGGGGAGGACAAGGGGGTCCTGATTCTGCTTTCCCTGAAGGAGCGGCGGGTACGGATCGAGACGGGCTACGGCGTCGAGGGCATCCTGCCCGACGGGGTTGTCGGCGAGATCCTCCGGCTGCACGTCATCCCCCACCTCAAACAGGGCGACTACGGCAAAGGCCTCTTGAACGCCATGACGGCCGTGTCGGATGTGATCGCACGCAATGACGGCGTGACCCTGACGGGCAGGCCGCAGATGCAGCCCGCGCAACCGACGGGAGGGGTTTCGGTGAGCCCCTTCACCCTGCTGCTCTTTCTCGTTGTCGTCATGCTCTTTCTTTTCACGGAAACGGGACGGCAGATCCTGGCGATGCTCTTGCTACCCGGTTCGGGCCGCGGCGGCAGGCATCACGGGGGAACCTACTACGGCCGGGGTTGGGGAGGAGGCTCCTCCGGCGGTTTTGGCGGCTTCGGCGGGGGCTTCGGCGGCTTCGGCGGCGGGATGAGCGGGGGCGGCGGTGCAGGGGGGGACTTCTAAAGAAAGTGACCGGTGGCCAGTGACCAGTGACCGGTGAAGGAACGAGGGTAGAGGGTCGAGAAAAAAGAATGTCATTGCGAGCGAAGCGCGGC
>DIFQ01000011.1:0-24434 GCA_002419215.1 Syntrophaceae bacterium UBA5744 | reverse complement strand
GAGGTGAGGGGGACTGTTCTTCGTACCTTTTTCACCCTCACCCCGGCCCTCTCCCCTCAAGGGAGAGGGAGACAAAGGAAGTGAGCTCTATAGGTTCGGCTCGTAATGACCCATTTTTGAGCTGTTTCTTAGGAGCCAAGCCGTGTGAGGCAGTGAAAAAAAGGATTAAGAAATGAGCAAAATACCGAAGACACCGCAGGAGGTCTTCCCGGAGATCGTCGAGGATCTCAAGGGGATCTATGGCGAGGCGCTTCAATCGGTCATCCTCTACGGGAGCGGCGCCCGCGGCGAATACGTGCCCGGGAAGTCTGACATCAATTTCCTTGTCGTCCTTGCCGGGGATGTGGCGGATGATCTCGAGAACGTCCTGCCATTCATACCGAAATGGAAGAAGAGGGCGGTGGCAACGCCCGTGATCATGACGAAGTCTCTCATCGGCTCCTCTGTCGACGTTTATCCCGTGGAGTTCCTTAATATGAAGCGGCATTACCAGGTCGTTTTCGGCGAGGATGCGCTCAAGAACCTCGTGTTCGACAGGAAGGCCCTGCGGCTTCAGTGCGAGCGGGAGTTGAAGGGAAAGCTGCTGCTGCTGCGCACGGGGTTCCTGGAGACGGAAGGCAGGGCGGCGGAGTTGCAGAGGCTGCTGGCGGCATCAATCATGGCCTTTCTCTCGGTTTTCAACGCCCTGCTCCACATGCAGGAACAAGAGCTCCCCCGCGGACGACGGGAGATCGTGGCGGCCATAGCCCATACATACGGGATCGACGCCTCTCCTTTTCTACGCTGCATCGAACTGCGGGAAGGGAAGCAGGGGGTGCCGTTCGGGGAATTGAAAGCCGTCTTCCGGTCTTACATAGCGGAAATCAGAAAGATGATCACCATGGTGGACAACCTGATTTTGCCTTGAAGGCAAAATCAGCGGGCTTCAGGCTTCGGGCATCCGGCTTCAGGACTGAAAGTAAAGTACCCTACAGAAATCCTATTGCGGAATCCCGAGTCCCGATTCCCTTCTTGGACGAAACAAACGAAAAGAACGCAGCAATGGAGGGGATCATTCACCCTCACCCCGACCTTCTCCCCTCAAGGGCGAGGGAGATCAAGGAAGTGAACTTTTTACAGGGAGGATCATATGGCAAAGAAAGGACTCTGGATTGCGCTGGCTGTCGTAGCCGTCATCGCCATCTCGCTTTACGGCTTCTTCAAGGGAACCTACAACGACTTCGTCTCCCTCGACCAGCAGGTCAAGTCTTCCTGGTCGCAGGTGGAAAACCAGCTCCAGCGGCGCTACGACCTGATCCCGAATCTCGTGGAAACGGTCAAGGGCTACGCCAAGCAGGAGAAGGACGTCTTCATCGAGGTGACCAACGCCCGTTCGAGGGTGGGCGGGGCGGGAACGGTCCCGGACAAGATCTCGGCGAACAACGAGCTGTCCTCGGCATTGAGCCGGCTGCTCGTCGTCGTGGAAAACTATCCCGAGCTCAAGTCCAACGTGAACTTCCTCAAGCTGCAGGACGAGCTGGCGGGGACGGAAAATCGCATTGCCGTGGAGCGCCGCCGTTACAACGAGGCCGTCCAGGCTTACAATGTCAAGATCCGGAGCTTCCCGGCCAACCTCCTGGCGGGCATGTTCGGCTTCAGCCCGGCGGCTTTCTTCGAGGCCCCGGCAGCGGCGAAGACGGCACCGCCGGTGAAATTCTAAAACGATGGGCTCAGGGCTGGGGGCTTATGGCATAAGGCACGAGGAGGTGTGATGCGCTCAGTTGTCGAAGCATGCCGGTCGGCAGGGATGTTGCCGATCGTTCTGTCCTTGTTTGCTTCCCTGCTGATCCTGGCAGGGTGCGAGTCGTCGCCGTGGAAAGACTTCCACTCGAAGGAAGGAGGGTTTTCGGTGTCCCTGCCGGGCACGCCCGTCGAGAAGCGCCAGGCCTTTCACACCCAGGCCGGTCCCGTCGAGGCGCACTTTTTCACGGTGGAGGCGGATCGCGGCAGCATGGTCTACATGGTCGTCTACGGGGACTACCCCGAAGCCCTCATGGCGGCGGACGACAAGAAGATGCTGCTCAATGCGGCGCGCGACGGCGCCGTGGAGAACATCCAGGGCACCTTGCTGGGGGAGAAAAACGTTTCGATTGGGAACTATCCCGGGCGGGAGCTGCAGGTGCTGTCCTCCGACGGGAGGCTTACCCTGCAGATGCGCATCTTCCTGGTGAAAAACAGGCAGTACCAGGTGGTGGCGGTGGCGCCGAAGGAGACGCGCTCGACGGCGGACCGGGACCGGTTTCTGGACTCGTTCAGGCTCACGGGGAACTGAGAGAGGGGTTACTCCTTGACGGGCCACGAATACACCGGGGGGCGGCGCCCGAAGACGGTTCCGTCGGGCATGACCTCCACGTCCTTGCCGTTCATCCGCCTGATCTTGGTCAGGTTGCAGGGCACGCGACGGATTTTCGCGGAGGCGATGGCCTCCTCGACGGTCTTGAAACGGGAAACGTCCACAAGGGTCATGATCTGGGGCAGGACCATCCCGATTTTCCCCTTCTCGTACTCCTCCAGGGCCCCGGAGGGCGTGAGCCAGATATGTTCCGTCAGCTCCACGCCGTCGTGGATGACGGCCTGCTCCTGCGGGGCCTCCGCCACGAAGAACCGCACGTCATAGCGAAGGGGAAGGGGTTCCGGGGTGATCCAGTGTGAAAAGTAGTAAAGACGGTCGAGGGGGAGGATGAGGTCCTCCTTCTCGAGCATCTGATGGAATTTCATTTTGCCCGTGTTCAGCGCTCTCCGGTAGTCGCAAAACCGTTTCCGCTCCTCTTCCGTCTGGATCGTCACGGACGAGCCGTCCCTTCTCAGGGCAATCAGCATCCCCACTTCCTCGAAGGTCTCCCGGATTCCCGCAACCCAGGCGCCCAGCGCCTTATCCGGTCGCGACATGTCGGGAAGGGTCTCCGAAGCCTGCTTCCGGCCGATCCCCTGGCAGAAGCGCTCGATACCGGGGTCGAAATCCTCGGGGTCGAGGATCCCACCCGGGTAGACATGGTAGCCCGGAACGAAGCGGCTCCTGCGATGACGCAGGACCATGAGGACCTCGATGTCCTTTACGGCGGAATTCCGGCAGGGCCGCAGGAGCATGACCGTGGCGGCATCGGTGGGTGTTGCGTACATGATCTAAATTATTCCCTCACGAGAAAAGGGGCGTCTTCAGCCCCAACGCTAATATAATCTTGATTGTTCGTAATTCAAGTGTATGAGTGTCTAAGTGTCTGAGTGAAGAAGAGAAGTGTCCTTGCCCTTTCTTCACTCAGACACTCAAGCACTTAGACACTTCTTCTCACTTCTTTTTAAAGAGTGCCACGGCCTCGATGTGTTTCGTCTGCGGGAACATGTCCACAGGCCTCACGGTGATGAGGGCGTAGCCGCCGTCCGCCAGCAGGCGGGCATCTCGGGCCAGTGTTGCCGGGTCGCAGGAGACATAGACGACCCTCGAGGGGTGAAGCCCGATGACGCAATCGAGCACCTCCCGCTCGCAACCTGTCCTCGGGGGATCGAGGACGACCGCGTCGACCGCCTTGCCCGCGCCGAACTCCCTTTCCAGGATTTCTCTTACATCTCCCTCATGGAAAACGGCATTTTCGATTCCATGCCTCTCCATGTTCCGCCGGGCGCACTCGACGGCCTCGCCGTCGATCTCGATGCCGACGATTCCTCGGCACGCAGGCGCAAGAAACAGGGGAAAGAGCCCCGAGCCGCAGTAGAGATCGAGGACCGACTCGCCGGGGCCGGACCCGACAAACTCCGTCACGGTGTCGACGAGGCTGTCCGTGAGGGTTGTGTTGGCCTGAAAAAACCCTTCGAAAGGAACGAGGATCTCCCGCCCTTTCACGACCCGAACAACGTGTTTTTCTTCGCTCTTCCCCGTGAGCGACCAGATGACATACCGGTCCACGCGCAGGGGCGCGTGCATGGGGCGTCTCAGGAAGGTGAGCTGCTCGTTGATGCTCTCTTCCATGATGGCACAGCGCTCGATGTCGACGAGGCGGCTGCCTCCCACATCCATGAACCCGATCCGGTAAGCGCCGTCACGCGCCCGCTCCACGTGAAATTCGGCTTTGCCCCGGTACCCGTAGGGTGCGGGCGACGGCAGGGCGTTCTCGACGGGCGGGGCCGTGAATTTGCCGATCCGCTCGAAGGCCTCGGAGACCTGGCGCCCTTTCATCTCGACCTGCTTTGCATACCCGATGTGCTGGTAGTGGCAGCCCCCGCAGCGCCGGAAGTAGGGGCAGGGCGGCTCCACCCGGTCGGGTGACGGTGTGACCCAGTTTTTCACGCGGCCGCGAAGGTATCGCTTCTTCGCCTCCCGGATCTCCACCTCGACGACGTCTCCCGGCGCGGTGAAGGGCACGAAGACGACGAGGTTCTCCGCCCGGCCGATCCCCTCGCCCCCGAAAGCAATGGTTTCTATCGTGATGGTGATGATATCCTTTGCTCGAACGGCCATCTCTTCTCTGCCCCTTTTTTTCCGGCCACTATAACAGTTATTGCCATGACAAGTAAATCATTCCCGGAGAGGGTAAGAATGTTGGATGGGCGAGGCGAATGCCTCCAAGGCCCGCGCCGTCACGCGACACCGAATCGCCCGTGATTCCGATGCCCTTTGCTTGACAGCCTTTCTTTATCTGTGTTACCGTGCCCCGAAATGTGAGCAAACCATGGGTCAACTGGATAAAAAATCGATGCTCTGTCCCGGCTGCCGGAGGCTCATCAGCTCCGACGAGTCAAAGTGCCCCTTCTGCGGCCTTGCGAACCCGGGCTCGCCGATCCGCAAGGGCCTTTCCCGGCTTTCGCTGCGCGATCCCGACAGCATCATCCAGTTTATCATCTACGCGAACGCCGCCATCTTCATCCTGGCCCTTGTCCTGAAGCCCTCGGAGATGGGGATGTCGCTCAACCCCTTCACCCTGCTCTCGCCGTCGAATACGAGCATGCTGCTTCTCGGCGCCACGGGGACGATCCCGATCGACTACTACCATCGCTGGTGGACGATCCTCACGGCCTCCTCGCTACACGGGGGCATTCTCCACATCGCCTTCAACATGATGGCCCTGCACCAGTTGGGCCCCTTCGTGACCCGTGAATACGGGACGGCGAGATTTCTCATCATCTACATCGTGAGCGGCATTGCGGGATTCATCCTGTCTTATTTCGTGGGGATCCCCTTCACCCTGGGCGCCTCGGCCAGCGTGTGCGGTCTCATCGGCGCGATCCTGTATTACGGGAAATCCCGGGGCGGCTATTTCGGAACGGCGATCTACCGTCAAGCCATGGGGTGGATCATCGGCCTGATCCTCTTCGGGCTGCTCCTGCCCGGCATCAACAACTGGGCCCACGGGGGCGGGATCGCGGCGGGAATCGCCGTGGGGTTCGCCCTCGGTTACGAGGAGAGGCGCCGGGAGACCATGCCGCACCGGGTCATCGCTGCGGTCTTTGCCCTCGCCACGGCGGGAGCCGTTCTCTTCACGGTCATCCAGGCCATCCTCATCCGTTTCTTCTGATGGCCTGAGCGGCATCGTTCGAGGTCAACGGGATTACAACCGGCATCGGGCCCTGACCAGCGTCCTTCCTGGCGCCCCATGCCCATTACAGAATGCCTGGAGGTGTAGCTTGATGAAAAAAATTGTCCTGCTGATTGGTCTTCTCTCGCTGACCGCCCTTACCGGCTGCGCAGTCGTCGCCGGGGACACGGTCATGGGTTACGAGTCGGGTAGGTTTGTCTACCACGACGGGAGTCTCCAGTCGAATTACAAGGTTCCCTTTGACCAGGTGTGGGAAGCCGCCAACAAGGCCGTCAAGGAGCTGAAGGCATCGGACGTCCAGACGGATCGCAAGATCGAGAAGGGTACGATCGACGCCGTTGTCGACGAGGAAAAGGTGAAGATCACCCTGGAGTACGTCACCCGGACCGAAACCTCCGTTTCCGTCCGTGTCGGCACGGCGGGAAGCAACGTCGCGGCGAAATACATCCACGAGAAGATCGAGTCGAACCTGAGAAAGTAGCGCGCCGGACGACCGTCATGGAGCAGAACAGCGAAACGGCCGCGCCACAGACAGGCGAGACCCGGAAGACCATCCGCACCTTCGCCTTCGCGTCATTTTTCAACGACATGGGGTCGGACATGATCTACCCGATCTGGCCCCTTTTTGTCGCCTCCCTGGGGGCCAACATGGCCGTCCTGGGTCTCATCGACGGGATCGGCAACGCTATCGTCTCCATCTCGCAGGCCCTCTCGGGCTACATCTCCGACCGGACCCGCAAGCGCAAGATCTTCATCTGGCTGGGATACCTCTGCGGCGCGATTTCCCGGTTTGGCTATGCGCTGTCCGCCACCTGGCAATGGCTGGTGCCCTTCCGAATCCTGGATCGGGCGGGAAAGATGCGCGGCGCCCCCCGTGACGCCATGGTGGCCGATCTGTCGATCCGGAACAACCGCGGCGGAAACTTCGGGCTCATCCGGACCATGGACAATGCGGGCGCCCTCGTCGGGATCGTCTTCTGCATCGCCTTTTTTCCCTACCTCGGGTATCAGAACCTGCTGCTGATCGCCGCCGTGCCGTCCTTGATCGCCGTCACGCTGATCGTCATGAACATCCGCGAGCAGCGCCTCGAGGATGCGAAACTCTTCAAGGGTATCTCCCTGGGGCACCTCGACGGCAACTTCAGGCTCTTCGTGATCCTGAGCGCGGTATTCTCGCTGGGGACGTTCAGTTACTCGTTCCTTCTTATCTTCGCCAACCAGTTCGGCTTCAAAAGCACCACGGTGCCGGTCTTCTACCTGCTGTTCACGCTGGTGGCCACCTTTTGCTCGTACCCCTTCGGCGTCCTTTCCGACCGGATCGGCCGCAAGGCGGTGCTGCAGATCTCCTACATCCTCTGGGGGCTTGTGTGCCTGGCGATGATTTTCGCCGACAGCACCTGGATGGTCGTTTCCGCCTTCATCCTCTTCGGCCTTCACCAGGCGGGGATCGACACGGTGCAGAAGGCCTTTGTCGCCGAGCTGGGCCCCGCCCGGTACCGGGCCAGCGCACTGGGCGGCTTCCAGATGATAATCGGCCTGTGCGCCCTGCCCGCCTCCGTCGTGGCGGGGCTGCTCTGGGATCGCTTCGGCATGCAGGCGCCGTTCATCCTGTCGCTGGGGTTGACGGTGGTTTCGGCTGGCATGCTGTTCTTAGTAAAAGAGCGGCCTTGAGGCCGCAGGCATCGGGCATCAGGCTTCGGGCATCGGGATTGAAATAAAGACATGAAAAAGGGCCGACCTGCTTCGCATCTTCCCAATTTCACAGCTTCTGAACTTCCGATTCTCAAGGCCCGGTTTGTCCGGCGGCCGAACCGGTTTCTGGTTGTCTGCGATCTCGACGGGAAATCCGTCGAAGCCTATCTCCCCAACCCCGGAAGGCTCTGGGAGCTGCTGCTGCCCGGGCGGATCCTGTATCTCGTCAAAAACCCTCCCGACCCGTCCAGGAGCACCGCATTCACGGCGCTGGCCGTCGAGCAAGGGGGCAGTCCCATCCTGCTGCACACGCATCTCGTAAACGACGTGGTGGCCCACCTGCTTGCGGCGAAAAAATTGCCCGGATTCGAAGCGGCGTCGGTCATCCGGCGCGAAGCCCGCGCGGGTGCGAGCCGCTACGACTTCCTCCTGAAGAAAGACGGCCGCGAGATGTTTCTCGAGGTCAAATCCTGCACCCTCTTCGGGGAGCACATCGCCATGTTCCCCGACGCCGTCACGGAGCGCGGCCGGAAGCACCTGGAGCACCTCGCCCGGCAGGCGCGGCAGGGGATTCCCGGAGGGGTCGTCTTTCTTGTCCACTCGCCGCGGATCGATCGTTTCATGCCCGACTACCACACGGATTACGCCTTCGCGAGGACGCTGCTCGAGGTGAAAGACGAACTCCTCGTCAAGGCCGTCGCCGTGGACTGGCAAGGAGATCTGAGCCTGGGGCCCCGCGTCCGGGATGTGGAGATCCCGTGGAATCTCATCGCCCGGGAGGCGCAGGACAGGGGGAGCTACCTTCTGGTCCTCGAAGTCGCCCGTAGCCTCAGTCTGGACGTGGGCGGCCTCGGCAGTCTCACGTTCCCGAAAGGGCACTACGTCTACACCGGCTCGGCCCGGGCAAACCTCACGAAGCGCGTGGAGCGCCACCTGAGGCGGCGCAAGCAGTTCCACTGGCACATCGATCATCTGCGGGACCGGGCCGACTCGTGCACGGCACTGCCCGTCCGCGCAAGCGAAGACCTGGAGCACGACCTGGCGTCGGCCCTGGGACAGGTTGCCGACTGGAGCATCCCCCGATTCGGCTCCTCCGACTGCGGATGCCCGACGCATCTTTTCGGCTTTAAAGAGAACCCCGTCCGCACACCGGGTTTTATCGAATTGCTTCTGAAGTTTCGAATCGACCGGCTTGAAACCATGCTCTAAACGGGTATCGGGTATCGGGAAGATGTGGCGCGAAGCGATTAGTCTGGATTTGACTCTCCCGCTGCCGAGGCGTAATGAATGATCAGAAGGACCCCGACATTATGCAGAAAATCGAAGTCCGGAGAAAACCCTTCATCGTCGGCGTCATGGGCGGGCACAAGGCGCCGCCGGAGATCCTTGCAGAAGCATGCCGGATCGGCGAGGCCATCGCAAAGAGGGGGCATGTCCTTCTCACGGGGGGCGGCGACGGGGTGATGAAGGCGGCCTCCGAGGGCGCCTTCCGGGCAGGGGGGCTCGTCCTGGCAGTGCTCCCGAGCGACCGGGTCCGGCCGCTTGCCGGTTATCCCAACGAGTTTGTCGACATTGCCATTCAAACCGGGATGGCCGATGCCCGAAACGCGATCAATGCCAAGACTCCGCACGTGATGATCGCCATCGACGGCGGCTGGGGCACGATATCCGAGATCGCCCATGCCCTTCGCAACGACACCCCCGTCATCGGCTTGAAAAGCCCTTCCATCGATCTTCCCCACGGCAACCGCTTCACGGCCGTCGATACCGTCGAGGAGGCCCTTGCCCTGCTGGACCGCATCGTCAAAGTGATCGGTGACCAGTGAAGACAATTCAATGTATTTCCTCACCCTTTTTCCCCTCTGGCCGACAGCGCGCCTGTCCTTGAGTCGGTCGCAAAGTTTGTCGGTCATCTATGGTTTGAAAATCGTTAATCTAGTCTCCTCGTACCCGATGCCGGAAGCCTGAAGCCCGATACCTGCCGCCCACGGGGCGGTCAGTGGCACCCCCTTTGCATTACTCCGTTTGCCGGACCGTTTTGCGCACAGCCGGCAGAATTGATGCAATTATAAGGACTTGCGCCGCCAAAATCCCCTTCAAGTTATGGCGGCAACAGCCGATATTAGATAAATGAAACCGTTGCAACGTTTGTCAGGATATTCAAAATGAATTTCAAGAGTGCATTCCCCTGCCAGCGGAACCGCCGGGAGTATTCCCGGGTCAAGGCCGTCGTGCCCTTCGGCGCGCGGCTCGTGCCCCCCGAAGAACGGGAGAACCTCCTGTCCAGGGTCTCCAATCAGACAGCCGTCGAGCTGGGAGGGCTGCCCGAAGTCCAGGACCAGGCCCTCGCCGAATGGCTCTCGATGATCAATCGCAAGCTGGATCTCATCCTCAACACGGTCGGCGCGCAGAAGCAGGGATTCAATTCTCTGCCGGTTCAGCAGATCAACATCAGCGGGGGCGGGCTTTCGTTTCACTCGCAAGAATCCTTCACCCGCGGCGATATTGTCGAAGTCATGATGGTTCTCGCCTCCAGCGCCTCCGTGGCCCTCTATGTCTACGGGGAAGTGGTGGCTGCCGACCGGCGAAACGACAGTTTCGAAATCGGCCTGAAGTTCGTCGCCATGGGCGACGAAATCCGTGAGGAAATCTGCCGGTTCGTCTTCGAGCGGGAGCGGCAAATCCTTCGCGAGAAAAGGGGGTAACGCCGGCTTTCCATGTTCACCATCATCGGATCCTCCATCGTTATCGCTTGCGTCATCGGCGGGTTCCTCCTCGAGCATGGAAACCTCGCCGTGCTGTTTCAGCCCGTCGAGCTGCTCATCATCGGCGGCGCCGCCGTGGGCGGTTTCATCATCGCCTCGCCCATGAAGGTCATCAAGGCCGTCTTCGCGGGAATTATGAAAATGCTCACCGGCAAGGGGTACACGAAGGCCGACTACCTCGAGGCCCTGACCATGCTGGGCGAGGTGTTCTACAAGATCCGCAAGGAGGGCCTGGTCTCCGTCGAAGGCGACGTGGACAACCCCAGGGAAAGCGTGATCTTCACGAAGTACCCCAAGTTCTTCAAAAACCACCATGCCCTCGATCTCGTCGTCGACACCCTGCGCACCGTCATGACGACCAAGATCGAGCCCAACGAACTGGAAGCCCTCATCGACGCGGAGCTCGAGAGCCACCACGAGGAACTGTCGGCACCGAGCAAGAGCGTGGCGACCGTGGCCGACTCGCTTCCCGGCCTCGGTATCGTCGCCGCCGTTCTGGGCATCGTCCTCACCATGGGCAAGATCAGCGAGCCGCCGGACGTCCTCGGCAAGAGCATCGGCGCAGCCCTCGTCGGCACCTTCCTCGGCGTTCTGTTGTGCTACGGCTTCGTGGGGCCCATGGCGAAGAATATGGAACACTCGGCCTCGGAGGAGCTCCAGTACCTGTCGGTTCTCAAGATGGCCATCGTGGCCTTCGTCAGCGGCGCCGCCCCGCAGGTGGCCGTCGAGTTCGGACGGCGGGTCGTCCCGGCCGTCGACAAGCCCGCGTTTACGGAAGTCGAGGAAGCCCTCAGGAGAATCAAGAAGTAATGTCGGAAGCCGTCCGCAAGGTCATCATCAAGAAGGTCAAGAAGAGGCACGGCGAGGGCCACCACGGCGGCTCGTGGAAGGTGGCCTACGCCGACTTCGTCACGGCCATGATGGCCTTCTTCCTCCTGCTGTGGCTGCTCTCGATGGTCTCCACGGAGAAGCGAGCCGTCATGGCGGAGTATTTCAAGAACTTCAGCATCTTCAAGGAAAGCGGCAAAACCTTCCAGCCCGGCTCGGCCTTCGTGATCACCGACCACATCAAGAAGGCCGAACTGAAGCCTGAAAACATCGCCTTGTCGTTGAGAAAGGCGATACGGGGAAAGGGGCAGGGGCAAGGGGGGCAGGCGCAAGCGGCTTCGGGTCAGGGCACGGACCAGGCGGAGGCGCTCATGGACCAGGTCCGCGTCGATGCCGTCGAAGGCGGGGTCCGGATCCAGATCGTCGACAAGGAAGGCAGCCCCATGTTCCAGCTGGGCAGCGCCGAGCCCACGCCGAAGTGCCGGGAGATCCTTGCCGCCGTCGCCGAGGTGGTCAAGGAACAGGACACGAAGATCGCCATCGAGGGCCACACCGATGCCGCCCCCTTCCGCGGCGACCAGATCACAAACTGGGAGCTTTCGACCGGTCGAGCCTCCGCCGCAAGGCGCATGCTCGAGACCAACGGGACCGACCCCTTGCGGGTGGCCCGCGTCGTGGGTTATGCCGATACGGATCTTCTCGTCAAAGAGAATCCCAAGGACCCCCAGAATCGCCGGATCAGCATCATCCTGCTGCAGCCCAGGGATTCCGCCCCTGTTGCGGCCACCGTCCAGAAGGAAGTCAAGGCCGCCTTCCAGGCAGAGGCGCCCGCGCAGCAGGCGAAGCCCGTGGCATCCGACCCTGTCGCCGGGGCCGCAGTCTCCAAAGAAGACACCATGAAGCAGTCCTTCCAGGAAAAGAAGGCGGAGATGAAGAAAAAGAAGCGCGACGTGATGGGGCTGTGGGACTGACGCGCAGCGTCAGTAACCGACAGTCTACAGCCTGCAGCCTGCGGACTAAGAGAACCCTTTTTTCCAAGGGATTTTTTGCTGTCGGCTGATGGCTGTTGACTTTTTACTGGCGCTTTGCGCCAGGCCGCGGGTATCGGGTTTCGGGTCTCGGGCATCGGGAAAGAAAAAGGATCGGGGAGCATGTCGACTCGATCCTTTCGTTTTATGTTGGGCGGCTTTAGGCAATAGCTTGCCAGAAGCGTCCGTAGCCTACAGTCTGCAGCCTGCAGCCAAAAGATGTTGATCCAGCCCCGCATTTTTTCACAACGCCGCGAGACGTCGACTCCCAACCACACCCTTTCCGACTAATTCCCTCATGATCGTCATGGTTTCCCGGGCTGCTTCTCTGGGCGGCAAGGCCGTATCTGCGATGTTGCACACCACTTTCGTGATGTCATGATCGATCTTCTTGTCCGCCCAGACCTTGCCCTTGGCAACGGTGATGTAGACCGAATAGGAGTGATGCATGGTTCCGGGCCGTTCACCGATGATGTGAAGAATCCCTCTATAACTGAGGGGATCTGCCTTTTCAAACAGCATCTCGCCGATCCGATACCCGGCCCGGACCCTTCCGTGGGTGACCACGATGATTTTATCGTTTATCGGAACGCCTGCCTCTGCAAGCAATTTCGTCATTTCCTCCAGATAGGGCGCGAGATGACCCTCGTCCATAATCGCCTTCGAATTCAGGCCGTCGGAGACGACGATCTGGCCCTTGGGAAGATTTGCTCCCCATGAATCCTTCAGTCTCTCGATCGTGGAAACGGATTCAGGTCTCAGTCTTTCACCTGTGGCGGGATGGGAAATATAGTCATTGCGGTCCTTGGACAAGGTCTTGACCTGCACGACATGGGGGATGGTCTTTACAAAATCCGGGGTGAGCTCGGCCCAGAGACATTTCTTGGCGTCATCGTACAGCGTCTTGACCTTGGCTGCGAGTTCAGGGTTGAGATCCCACAGATGCCTGCCGTGGCCGGTGGCCAGATCGACGCCTCTCCCCTCAACCTCTTTCATCTTCTTTCGGCCTTCCGCGTAGACGGCGCCCCTGGATCGCCTGTCGCCGTTGGCCAGGCGATACCGGTAGTACACCCAGAGAGGGTCGCCGAAGTGTCGGGTATATCTGTTTTTCCTGTCCACGATCCCGATCCGTTTGTAGAACTTCCTCATCCCATCGTTGACCTTGTAGCCGAATTTCTGCCTGAGGCGGACATGGTCCTGAAAGGCCGTTGTCAGATAGCTCAGCATCGGGTCGTTCTTGGTGGGCAGAGACATCAGGTAAGCGGGATTGGCCGGCATGATCTGATCCTGGCACCAATCCAGGTCCTCCAGGGTGACTGCCATGTGCAGGGTGGAACAGATGTCAAGACCGTGGGTCAACCCGTGGAGTTTGCCCATGGCGATATCTTCCAGGCAGCATCTCACCAATTGCTCGCGGCTCTTGAAGACCTCCGGCCCGATAAATCCGGCCACGTCATTGACATGAAGCCAGGCCCCCTCTGGTTGCACCCTGGCAAGCTCGATCCCCACCGCCCTGCTGAAACCGTACTTCCGGGACTCGAGCACCATCATGTCCACGCCGTTTGCCGCGCCGTTGGTGAATTCAGAACCCTGGCCGGTCTCGAAGTAAAGCCCGTATCTTTCACCTTTCTTCGATTTTGCATACTTCAGGATCTTCTCAACCGTGACATCGAAGGTCTTGTTGCAATCGTCCGTTCCGGCGAGGCTTTGAAACATCGTGGCAACCGTTCCCGGATATTTCTGACTCACCTCCGCCTGGACGTCGATATGGGACAGCACGCACCAGGGGATCGTGTCCTGCAGCTTGAAGGTATCGACGATGTCCTTGAGTGCCTTTTCAACCGCCGCTACGCTCTTGACCTGGCTGTCCACGGGGTTGGTCCCGATTACGATATCGCCCGTTGCATAGGAAAACGCGTCAAAGACCTGCCAGGCCACGTCCTCGGGATGGTCCGTGGGTGAATTGGGCTGGATGCGGGCGCCCAGGTAGCCTTTTGCTCCTATGCGGGTGCCCGGCAGCACATTGAAGATCTTCCGACCGAGGGCAATCAACTCTTCATTGCTCATCAACTTGGGGACACAGCCAATCGTGTCGCTGGTCAGGCCATGCATGATGCCCTTGATCTCGGCCTCGGATCGGGTCAAGAGAAATTCCTTCAACTGTCCCATGGTCCAGTCTTTGACCTTTTCGTACTGGGCCTGGTCGATGGTCAGCCAGAGCAATTTTTGCAGGTTGTCCTCCAACAGGGGGCGCTCGTAGAGATCTTTGATCCTGGTGTTTGCCAGAAGGGCCCGGGCATTTTTCCGTGTTGTTTCATCATCGGCCCCGACCCCGACAGTCAGGTCTCCCTCCTTGAAGGCATTTGCAGCCCCTATCACCTTCTGATAGAGGGTCTGGTCAAAGCTTCCCTTGACTCTGCTGATGTACGCGAAGACGTCCTCGCCATGCTTTATCTCTTTGACCGTCGTGAGCTCGGCATCCGGCGCCGCGTTCGCAACAACCGCATACCCGGCAAGGGTGACGCCCGCAGCTCCCATCACGGAGAGGAATTTTCGTCGGGACATTCCCTCCGCATCGAACAACCGGTCTTTGTCCATGGCTTCCCTCCAGATCAAATCACTCGCATCATTTTACAGGGATTATATCTTTGAACTTGTTGTATCCCCCTTGCTTGATGCCCTTGATCCCTTACAGTCACATGGGCATCTTCCGGTTGCGCCTGTGCATGTGGCACTCCGGAAGGTAATGGGGGAAATGGTTGGCTTGACCGGGTATTCGCACGGGGACGTTTTGAGTGAATATGCCCCTGATTACTGAGGGGGTCAAGGATATAGTGGGCTGCGCAAAATGGGGTCCGTTTCATGCGCAACCCGAAGATTTGCGCCTGGAATGGATCGTTCTCGGAGAAATCCCTCAAGCTGGATTTCAGGAAGCAAGTTGGTGAACTGAAAGAACTGATCTGCGAGAGAATTACTTGGCTCGGAGAATCTCTTTCCAATAGCGAAAATCCCCAACTGATTGCAGCTGGGGATTTTTGCAGGGTGCTAGCTGTACTTGAGTCAACACCGCTGTGGGGGTCTTTTCTATCCGGGACTCAGCGATCTTGAACCCAATACCACAGGATGACGGCAATGCCGGACATCACGGCGACGGCGGGACGGAGAACCATATCCTCTTGCGCAAAAAGGGTCTCCGCGATGAAGAACAGCGCCAGCGTGGCGATGAAGGTCAGCCTGAAGATATCCTTGGAGGTTTCTCTGTATTGCATGACGTTGCTCTCCTTCCCGGCTTCGCGGATCAGGTCTCCTGGAAATATGCCCAGGAGAATATCGATATACAGAAAAGGATCACCGAGATGACGGCAAGTGACGGGTGACTGGCAAACATGCCGAAGAAAGCGCTGAAGATGATCATCATGAGCGAGACAAGAAATACGAGCTCGGCAATCATGTTGACAGGCGCCGGAGGTTTTCTTTTCATGGCCGTTTCCCGCCTTTCAAGGGCGCCTCTGCCAAATCTCCTTCGCATGCCCGCACGCCTGGGCATTTCAGCCGGCCCGCGTCTCGCTGCTCCCCGCGGCGAAGGCATGCCGGGACGAGGACGCCCGGAATCGTTTCTCGATGGCCGACCGGATCTCGTCGAGTCCAAAAGGCTTGGGAAGACAAAAGTCAGCGCCCGCATTTTCCATCTCTTTCAGGGCGGACAAGTCGCCGCTCATGCCAATGACGTGGATGTCCGGACTCTGCGCTTTCACGAACCTGCAGAGTTGTATTCCGTCCACCCGCGGCATATCGGCGTCTGTCACGACAACGTCGTATCGGCCATGCTGAAGAAGCCGGATGGCCTCGAGGCCATCGCCCGCCGCATCGACCCCATGGCCGAAGAGGGCGATGATTGAAGACAAGATCTGCAGAATGTCCGGATTGTCGTCCACAACAAGCAGTTTCATGGCATGGAATCCCCTCATGGTATGAATGATCATACGCCGGCAAAAGGGGATTTCATATCGTGTGCACCCTGACAACAGGGTTCGAAATACCCGAATTGGATCTCAGGAAAAGGTTATGTGGAAGAAGGACGCGGTTCATTCTCGGCAGGCTGGAGCTTCGCGGCATAGCCGGAAATCCGGTGCCAGTAAACGATCCAGCAGAGTATAGAAACGATAAGCAAAAAATACAGAGAGGGGATCAGGCCGGCAATGAATAGAATGCACATGGCCAAGCCGACATCCCGGCCGGGGGCCGTGCTCTCATTCATTCCCCTGTGCTCGAATTCCCGGCGCAGCGATTTCGACAGGCTCATCACCACCACGAAATGCCAGAGCACGTTGAACAGCGGAATGACCATCAGCCAGACGAGATAGGGCGACAGCGCCCGGTTTGCCGGCGAGCAGCGGTCCAGGGCCCTGTGCAGGGTAGTCAAGTAGAAGATCAGGGGGATCAGCGACAACGCCCGCATGACGAAAACCCCCCCGTCGGAAACTTCGAATCCCAACGCCCTGATCCTCCTTTCAGTTAGTTCGTATACGTTTGCCGGCTATTTTTCACCAGCCCCTCACAGGCTTCTTCTTTGGCCCTGCGTCGATTTTGTACCCGTCGCCCCTGATATAATTCGGGTGTACCGGGTCAAATGCGCCCTCCCTCTGATTCATGGCATGACGATAGCGCTCGGCATCATGCAGGGACAAGACGGAAAAGCCGGAAAAGAAGAGAAGAGGTCTGATCCTCATCAGGGCTGCCCAGACAAGCAAATCGGACGGGTCGATGACATGCCTGACGACCGTCCCCACGTGCATACTGTGCATCGTGATCATGTCGCCCGCGGCCACATGATTCACAACCGGGTAGGGATAAAGGGGATTGAATAGTCCTCGGAGGACGCCCAGTGAATCGAGAACTCCGGGCGAGCCAAAGGTCTCGGCAGAGCAGCCTTTCACCGCGACTGCCATGTACTGTGCAAGCGCGCCACCGAGAGAGTGGCCAGTAAAGGATATCTGGGCTTTGATGCCATGGTCTTTGAAATAAGTCCTCACATGCTCATATAAACCATATGAGTTCCAGAACTGCCTCGGCAGGCGCCCGGAGGCAATGTCGCTGATCGCCGCCAGATCGCCCCGGTCAGTCAGGTGGGTGCCGGCAAAGGCGATCACGACCTCTCCCGTCGCCTTGTTGCAGTAGACATGGGCCCGGAAACCCGTCGCCTTGACATCGAGAATGTTGATATCAAAGTCCATTGGATTCCAGCCGCCGGGTAGTTCGTGCCGGAGTTTGGCGTTTGCTGGCCCTTCATAGGCGTTGGTCCCGAACAGCACATTCTCCGTCGTTGTCGGCATCGGCTCCCCTCTCAGTTTGCTCGTCCTGCCTCGACCATCTTTCTGAAATCCCAGACCACGACGTACCTCTCGCACACGGCCGCAAAATATCTACCTTCGGCATCGAAGCCGATCCAGTGGCTCACGATGTCCGGATGCCCCTTGAGCTCCCGCAATATCTTCCCGGCCGAAATATCCCAGAGCACCAGGCCGTCGTCGCTGTGCGCGGCCAGATACCGGCCATCGGGGCTGAAGGCAAGGAGGCGATAATACCCTTTCACTGCGCCCAGAACCTTGACCTCCCGGCCGGTTTGCCTTTCTATGATCTTGAGGTGCTTTTCTTCCTGCATTCCGGCGGCCAGGTAACGGCCATCCGGGCTCAGTGCATAGGTGGCCTTCAGTTTGAATTCCTGCGCCTGCTTGCCCGTGGCAACCTCGAACACGTGGAATCTGTCACTCTCATAACCCAAATACCGCCCTGCGTCGAAAAAGACAAACGGGTTCTGCGTAGAACTGGATGGATGCATCGCCCTGATTCGCTTGCCCGTTTCTACGTCGAATAAATGAACCGAGTCCCCCTGTTGTTGTGTTACATACCCGACGGCAATAGATCGGCTGTCGGGACTGAATGTCATCGCGAGGACATCGTTCCCATTCATCTCGGGTCCTGCAGGACCTTGTAACCGCTTGAATATCTTGCCTCGCTGAATGCTCCATATCTCAACCGACTCGTTGTGTTTCAGATGCGCCATGAAGCCCCGGCCACAGGCCAGATACCGGCCGTCGGGGGAAAACGCTACGGCTCTCACGTTACCCGCGTGAGCGGTATATTTCCTGACGATTCGTTTTTCGGCAACACTTGAAATCGCGATATCCCGGATGACGCTCCCCCCCGTTGCGATGTACTGGCCGTCGGGCGATATGGCGCCGATCTGGGCGTCGATGTCCTGGCGGATGATCGCCACGATGGGTTCGTCGGTCATCCATTCATAGTATGCTGAGAGTGCCCGGTCGATTAAAGAGGAGGAGATGTCCCGGACCTCCCCGGTTTCAGGAGGCTGGTACCGATTCCAGTCGGGCAGGTAGGAACGGAATTCCAGAAAGACAAGAAACAGCACGGCAAGGACAACGGCAGGGATGAGCCGTTTGTTTTCAGCCGTAAGCTTCATCGGAACCTCCCGGTCTTTCCCGGTTCTCTTGTGGCTGCAGGTGAAATCCGAATGTGCCATACATCCTCACTCTCGGATGATGGCATCTGTCACGAAAGACAGGCAAACAGCGGCCCGCTCCCCCCTGGGCGCTTCATAGCATGGCCCCCGGAAAAGTAAAGTATGATTTGCGTGAGACGAAAGTAGTACGAGGACCTACGAAAAAAAGATGAGAGCGCAAAAAGTGGGGTCAGTGATCCGGGAAGCGCTCAACCACGCTCAGCTTTCCCGGGTCGCGGCGCAGGATCAAAATCTCCCCCTCGGCGGGCACGACGCCAGTCAGGGCCGTGATGTTCACCTGGTGGGTCACGAGTACCACGGGCCGGCTCAGGTCGGCCGAGGCAATCCATGCCCGCAGCGCCCGCGTCTGGTCGCTTTCCCACCCGGGAAACGAGAAAAAGGAGTTCAACGCAGGAAGTTCGACGACGGGGCCGACGCCGAGATTGCGGGCCGTCTCCTGGCAGCGGCACCACTGGCTGCTGTACACCGTCGTGCTCGCCAGTCCCGCCGCCCGCAGACGCGCCCCGATGCGGGACGCCTGGTCCCTGCCCGCCTTCGACAGGTTACGCTGCGTGGAGCAATCCCCCAGCCGGAAGTTCGGCGGATCGCCCGTACCGGGGGCCCTGGCATGACGGAGCAGGATGACGTGCTCCGCCTGGCCGACCAGTTGGGAAAGGTCGCTCCCTGCCGCCCATGCCGCTACGGGCAGGCTGCAGAGCAAAAGCGCGAAGGTCAACAACGCACGATGGATGCGCATGGATGGATGGCTCCTTATTTGTCAGTGGCCCAGCTCACGACATATTCCCACGTCCCCGCGTTGCATCCCGGTTTCGCCTGCTGCCAGCTCCCCCCGATCCCCAGTTCCGAGGCTGCCAGTTCGAATTGACACAGGGCGATCCCCATGTCGACCTCCTGGAGCTTCACCTCGCCGGTCATCTTGTCATAGCCGGGCGTGCGCGCAAGAAAAAAATGAACGGCATCCCCCTCGCGAACGATGCGCCAGGGCTGACGGTTCGAGGCCGAGGGTCCGATCCGCACCGCCTCGAGAACCTCGCCGAGGGGCCCGGCAAGCTCCCTCGCGAGCGGGCTGCCCGGCCTGCCGTCGAAGAAGATCTCCTGCCAGGGCTTTCGCCTGTCCGACTTCGCCATGAAGCGGAAGGCCCGGTCCGTGAGCGACCTCCTATGCGCCGGGTAACCGACGGGGCTGATGGCGGGCATCAGCTCCTCCGCTGTGAGCCCAAGCTTCCTGGAAAAACCCGCCCGGTTGAGCGTCCCGCCGAGCCAGCAGGTCCCGAGGCCCAGCGTCGTGGCAAAGAGGATGTTGCGCTCCATGCCGAAGCCGAAGTCCTCCATCGCACAGGCGCCCTTCTTCACGGCGCCGGCGATGAACAGGCCGGCCCCCTTGATCACCCCGTAGGTGCCGAGCGATTTCATCTCGGCCCGTTCCGCTTCCGTCAGATCGATCAGCTCGAACCGCAGCGGGTTCCCGAAGGGCCCCCGGGTGTTCTCCCGGAAAAAGGCACGCAGTTTCTCCTTTATCTTGTTGTCGAGGGACCGTCCGTCAAAGCTCCGGCAGGACACCCTGCGCCTGATCGTCTCCATGGGTGATGGAATATCCATCGTAAAACTCCTTGGCTAATCCCTGTCTTTCACCGGTCACTGGTCACCGGTCACTGACGCATTTTCTCCAGCATCCCCTCCAGCAGCAGCAGGGCACCCTGCTTGTCCATGGGCCGGTTGTCGTTGCCGCACTTGGGCGAGAGGATGCAGGCGGGGCAGCCCAACTCGCAGGGACAGTCGCGGATGAGCTCCAGGGTCAGGCGCGTCACGCGCTCCATGAGGCCCTGCGCCTTCTCCGTGAGACCGATCCCGCCTTCGTAGCCGTCGTACAGAAAGATGGTGGGCTCGCCCGTGCCGGGGTGCCCGGGTGTGGAGAGGCCGCCGATGTCCCAGCGGTCGCACATGACCTCGAAGGGCAGGATGGCGATCATGGCGTGCTCGAGCGCGTGCAGGGCGCCCCCGAAGTTGCGGCCCCGGTCATAGAGGGCCCGCCTGAGCTCGCCGGGAATGGTAAACCAGAGCCCCGTCGTCCGGAAGTGAAGCGGGGGCAGGTCGAGCTCCTCGCGGGCCACCACCTGGTCGTTCTGGATTACCTTGTAGCCCAACGTCAGTTCGGTCACCTCGAGCTCGCCCAGGTGGACGGCCATCTGCCCGAGCCTGCGCGTGGCCCTCGTGCCCAGGATCTCCAGGTCGACATTCTTGATCGCCTGGGTGTAGTAGTCCACGTCCTTGCGCTCCACCTCGACGAGATGGTTCTCCGCGTCGAAGCGCCTCACTACGTGGGACTCGCCCTGGTGCAGGAGCACTGCTCCCAGGTGGGCCTCCCGGTAGGCCTGGCCCGTGTCCATCGTCTCGAGGAGCACGCCGTCGCAGGTGATGCGGTAGGCGTCCCTCGCGATGTGGTCGAGGCCGACGGCCTCCACGGGCCTTCCGCGCCCCGTGTAGACCCAGCCGTGGGGCGTTTCCTTCACGAGACCCTCGGCGGCCAGCTCGCCGAGCATCTCGCCTGCGCGCACCGCAGGGAAGATCTCTTCGCCTGGCACGTCAAAGGGCATCTCGGCCACGGCGCACAGCAGCTGCCCGGAAAGGATATAGGGGTTGGCCAGGTCGATGATGGCCTGCTCGTGGGGCTTGCCGAAAAAGGACTCGGGGTGCTTCATCAGGTATTGGTCGAGCGGGTTCTGGAAGGCCACAAGGACGGCCAGGGCATCGCGGTTGCGGCGCCCCGAGCGGCCCGCCTGCTGCCACGTGGCAAGCACCGTCCCCGGATATCCCGAGATGATCACACAGTCGAGCGATCCGATGTCGATTCCCACCTCCAGGGCGTTGGTCGAGGTGACTCCCGTGAGAAGGCCCCGCTTGAGGGCGTCCTCGATCTCGCGGCGCTCCCTGGGGAGGTAGCCCGCCCGGTACGCGGCGATCTGTTCCGCCAGGACCGATCCGGCCGCCGTCGCCTCTTTCGACCACAGGGCGATGAGCTCCGCCATCCTTCTGGACGCCGTGAAGCACAGCGTCTGCAGGCCACGCTTCACGAAGTACAGGAAGAGGTCCCTCGTCTCCTGGTGGGGCGAGAGGGCGCCCACGCCGTCGAAAAAGGGGTTGTAGAAGAGGAAGGTCTTCCCGCCCCGGGGCGAGCCGTCCTCGGAGATGACCTCGAAGGGAAGGCCGACCAGCTTTTCGCCGAACTCCTGCGGGTTGGCAAGGGTTGCCGTCGAGAGGACAAACCGGGGCGATGCGCCATAGAAGCGGGCAATGCGGCGGAGCCTGCGGATCACGAAGGCCACGTTGGACCCGAAGACCCCCCGGTAGCGGTGGGCCTCGTCGAAGACGACGTAGCGAAGGTTGCGGAAAAAGCGCTCCCACTTCGAGTGCCAGGGCAGCACGTGGTGAAGTTCATGGGGGTTGGTGACGATGATCCGCGACATCTCGCGGATGCGCCCGCGGCGCGAAACCGGCGTGTCGCCGTCGTAGACAGCCGCATCGGCGCGGATGCCCGTGGCACGCTCCATGTCCTTGAAGACCTTGAGCTGGTCGTTCGACAGGGCCTTGGTGGGATAGACGAAGAGCGCCGTGGCCTGCCGGTCGCTCTCGAGGGTCTCGAAAACGGGCAGGTCGAAGCCGAGGGTCTTCCCCGACGCGGTGGGCGTGCAGAGGATGACGTTGCGCCCCGCCCGCAAGGCCTCGACGGCCTGGCACTGGTGGCTGTATAGACGGATGTGCCGGGAGTTCAGGTAGTGGGCGATGCCGGCGGACAGAGGCGTCCCCAACTCGCCGAACCGGGGCTCCCGGGCCGGAAGGACCTCGATGTGGGCAATGCGGTCCCGGTAGCGGGGGCTCATGCGCAGCGATTCCAGGGCGGTCTCGATCACGGCTGCCACTCCTCGTGCAGTTTCGAGAAGAGGCTTGCCAGGGTAAGCAAGTCGCGGCGGTTGTGCTCGACGATGGGGACCAGCGGCCCGGGGTTCCCCGTCCGCATGTAGCTCTCGTAGAACTCGGGCACCAGCGCGCTCGGCACGTCGTCTTCCCTTTCGATACCGAGAAAGCATCGCTCCAGCGTCGTGAGCTTGCAGTCGGGCACGCAGTCGCGCCAGGCGCGGCGCGAGAAGTGGAGGACGTCGAAGTGGGGCCCTCCGAGGTTGGCCCGGATGCCGTAGTAGGCGAGCCGCTCGCGGATGTAGGGGATATCGAAGGTGCGCCCGTTGTAGGTGACGAAGGCCCTGCGGCCGCCCAGGTGGGCAAGCAGGCCCGCCAGCGCCGCCGGCTCCTCGTCGATGCGGCGCAGCAGGTACTGCTCCACCCGGGTCTCGGCACCGTGGATACGGGCAAGCCCCAGCAGGATGATGGGCCGCTGGAACATGCCGAGGGTCTCGATGTCGATGAGGATGAATTCCTCCTCGCGGTGGAAGCCCGACGAGAAAAGGGCCAGCGGGTGGGATTTCTGGAACCACCGGCCTATCCATTCGACAAGGCCGTCCGAGTCGCCATCTTCCACCATTTTCAGGAGACTCCGGGCCTGCCCGCCGAAGCGGGGGTGATCGGCCAGGTCGGCGATCGTCCCGATGCCCTGCCGCTTGAGGGCCTTCTCGGTCACCTCGCCCACCCCGTAGAGGAGCTTCAGATCCGCAAGAATGCGGCGCGCGGCCTCGGCGGGATCGACGGTCCGCAGGCGTCCCCCGTCACGGCTCACGAGGCGGTAGCAGACCCCCCTGTCCGTGCGCACCTCCTCGCCGGGCAGGACCTCTTCCAGGGCCTTGCCTTGGTATCGGCGCAGCAGTTCGCTCTTGAGCCGCTGGGCCTCGTGGTACTCCCGGATTTCGACCCATGCGGCCCTGAAGGGCCTCGCTGCCGGGGCAACCTGCTCGCGCTCGACAACGACGACGTCGCTTGCCCGCTCGAGGCTCTCCCGGAGCCTTCGGCCGATGTGGCTTCCCGGCTTGCTATCCCGGTTACGCTCGGTCATTGGTTACTCTTTTCAGGGGACTCCCGGGTTATTCACCCTCACCCCAACCCTCTCCTCTCAAGGGAGAGAGAGTCTGTATGGTGATGCTCTCCCGCCGTGAGATCATGGTTTCAAACCGATGCCCCCGATGGTTACGACATTGCCGTCAAGAGCCGTGCAGGCCCCCAGCATCGTCCCAACGAGCCACAGGTTCGACTCCACGTGTTCCGTCATCGCGGGGATCCGGTATCGGGTCTCACCGCCGGCCAGGGCCGCAAAGAGGATGAGTTGATCCGCCATGTGCCTGTCCACCGTGGCCCCCGTGGCCAGGTCCTCCCGGAGCGACGACACGACGAACTCGGCGATAGCCTCCGACCGCCGCCCCGGCTTGCCCGCCTGGTCGGCCCCGAGGAGGCAGCCCGTTGTCGTTTCGGCCCGAAGGAAAAGTACGGCCCCTTTTTGCAGGGCTGAAGAGTCCTGAAGGACTTCGATTTCCGCGGGGGCATCCCCCGCCAGGAGCTCCCGACAGCGCGCGGCCATCCTCTCACCGACCTTTTCGTCCGCCAGGTGGGAGGCAAGCGCGGAACCCCGGACTTGCCGGGTCTTCCCCTGTGCCAGCCGCTCCAGGGCCGTGAGCCCTGACCGCACAGGATCCACCTCCAGGATGAGTTGCCCGCCGCCCTTCGGGACATACCCGGGCCGCACGATCTTCAACCGGGTGCGGGCCCCCATGCATTCCAGGTGTGGAAGAAGGACATCGCGCAGGTAGAAGGCGCTCGGGGCGAAATCCTGGAAGAGCCCGCCCGTGAGGGAAAAGCGGCTGGGCTTCTCGGCGAAGAGGGCAAGGGGAACAAGGGTGAAGGCAAGCATGGTGGCCGAGCCGGCCGTCCCGATGTCGAAGCGGAATGCGCCCCCCTTCAGGGTGCGTCCCGGCTGGAAGACGATCTCGCGGGAGCCCACCTCGTCGCCGGTGAGCCGCCCGCCGCAGAAGGCGGCGCAGGCCCGCGCGGCCTGCAGGTGCTGGGGTCTCAACCC
>DIFQ01000141.1 GCA_002419215.1 Syntrophaceae bacterium UBA5744 | reverse complement strand
GCCATTAATCGGACTCCAGCGAGACGGACAGCTGCGAGAAGCTTCTTCGGAAAAGGCCCCTGCCGGGCAATCGGCGGGGGCCTTTGTGATTGAAATGGGGAGCCTCCGTCTCGTCTGTCTCGTCTTTTTCGTTCATTTCGTTGGTTTCGTTGGAGAAGAAGGGCATGGGGTTTGTCTGGTCTATCTGGTCTGTCTGGTCTATTTGGTCATTTCAGTCTTTTTGTCGGGTGGGGCGCAGGGGTCCTCGCCGCTGCGGGCGACGAGCCGGGGCCGGAATCTCCTGACATCCCAGCGATCGGCCAGGTACGGAAGGGCGAACAGGATCGCGACGACCACAAGCCCCAGGATGAGGCCCGTCATCGTGCTGACCTTCATCAGGGAGCCGAAGCTGTGGTAGATGAAGGTCATGGGGATCGACCCGAGGAGCGTGGCCAGGGCGAAGCTCCGCAGGCGCATCCGGGTGAGCCCCGCGCCGTAGCTCACCACGTCGAAGGAGACCAGGGGCAGGAGACGCGAAAAGAAGACGATCTTCGTCAGGAGCCCCTCGGAGCACTCGCAGCAGATCACGACCTGCCTGCCCACCAGCGACTCGATAAAATCCCTCCCCAGAAACCGGGCGATGAGAAAGGCGACAAGCGCCCCGGCGACGGAACCGGCCACGGCGTAGACGGTGCCCATGACGGGCCCGAAGATCGCACCGGCGATCACAAAAAGCGGGGGCCCCGGGATGGGAATGATGACGGCCGTGACCGCCATGACGGCCATGTAGATCAGCGGGGCCAGGGGCCCGATGGACTCCAGCACGGCCTCAACATGCGCGGGAGTGAAGAACGCGGACAGCTCCCAGCGGTGCCAGGCCAGGGCGAGAAGCGAGAAAAAAGCCAGGCCCATGGCTGTCTTGATCAGGGTGGATGTTTTCGAGGTCATTCGGCCTTTGCTTTGTGTTCGGTGATGATTAACCTCTTCAGTATTAACGCGTCATGCCCTCCGAGTAAATTGATATTGTCGGGGCGAATTGCCACCCGGGGCTTTACTGCCGGTGTAATCTGTGCGAAACTTTAACAAATAACAAAAGGGGGCAGGCTATGCGGCACGACCTTCACCGCGCTTGGAGGCTGTGGCTTATTGCCGTCGCGGCAACACTCTGTTACGGCTGTGCAATCCCTCAGACTTATTCCTCGATCCAGCACCGGGCGCTCACGCTCCAGCCCCAGGACCTGGAACGGCACGGGCTTGCCTTCATCACCCCGTCCACCGTCACCGGCCAGGAGGAGGAAAAGCAGGCGGTGGCCCTTACGTTCAGCGAGGTTCTGAAACAAAAGCGTCCCGAGATCCCCGTGATGACCCTTTCCCAGACGTTGAGCGCCGTGAACCGCGCCGGCATCGAGGAATCCTACAAGCTCATGTTCGCGGATTACCGGGACACGGGCCTCTTCAAGCTGGACAGCCTTCAGAACGTCAGCCGGGCCACGGGCCTGCGCTACCTGGGCCAGCTCAAGCTCTCCGGGTTCAGCCAGGGGTCGGACGGCCGCCTCGGCGTCTTCGGTCTTCGCGTGTTTTCCACCAAGGTCGCCCGCCTGAGGCTGTTCTTCCAGATCTGGGACTCCTCGGATGGTAGTGTCGCCTGGGAGGGCCTGGACGAGCTAGAGTATGCCGAAGACACCGCGATGGAGAGAACGGTCACCCTGAAAAAGGTGATCGACAAGGCGGCAAGCGATCTCGTCGACCGCCTGCCTTCGGGGCTGCCGGTGCAGCCCGACATGACGGTCCGCCCGTGAGGAAGCAGCCTCACACTCTGCGCCCGCGTTGTGAGCCCCGCCCGGTCGGAGGCTGCCGCATGCGATCAAGGGAAAACCCTTGACTCGCATCCGTCATCCGGTCCATCCTTAAATTACATTCTGGATATTCCACGCGGCACAATCCCACTGGCAACGAATCCCACACAGAAAGGATGCAAGGCATGAGGCGTACCCTTCTTCGCGGTTTCCTTCTGTGGTCTGCCATCGCGGTCGCGGCCGCCTGCCTCGGCTGCTCCATCCCCCAGACCTACTCCTCGATCCAGCACCGCTCGCTCACGCTCCACCCGACGGACCTGGAACGTCACGGGCTGGCCTTCATCACGCCCTCCACCGTCACCGGGCAGGAAGAGGAGAGGCAGGCAGTGGCCCTTACGTTCAGCGGGGTCCTTCAGAAAAAACGCCCCGACATCCCGGTGATGACCCTTCCCCAGACATTGAGTGCCGTCAACCAGTCCGGCGTCGAGGAATCCTACCGGCGCATGTTCGAGGATTACCGTGACACGGGCCTCTTCAAGCAAGACAGCCTTCGGATCGTTGGCAATGCCACGGGGATGCGCTACATCGCCCAGCTCAAGCTCTCCGGCTTCAGCCAGGTGTCGGACGGCCGCCTCAGCATACTGGGTCTTCGCCTTCTCTCCACCAAGACCGCCCGCCTGCGGCTGTTCTTCCAGATCTGGGACTCCCGTGACGGCAGCATCGCCTGGGAAGGGATGGAGGAGCTCGAGTATACCGAGGACACCCCGAAGGAGAGGACGGTCACCTTGATGAAAGTCATGGAGCAGGCGGCAAGCGATCTCATCGACCGCCTGCCTTCGGGAAAGGGCCCGACATAACGTTCAGCCCTTGAGGGAGCAGGGGAAAAAAGACAGAAAAGAAGCCGACAGTCTACAGCCCGCAGTCTACAGTCGAAAGAAAAAGAAAGAGTCGACAGGGGACATCTGTTGGCTGTCAAGCCTGCGGGTCACGGTTCATGACGGACGAAGCGCGCAAGCAGCTCCTCCCGGACCAGTGTCTCGGCGGGATAGGGGTAGGGGTCGGTCTCGAAGCGGCGCTGGTGGTCGTAGGCCATGACCTCGAGGGGACTGCGGGCGTAGCCGTATCGCAGAAGCCCCCGGGCATAGGCCAGGAGGAACCGATCAAACCCGAGGCAGTCCCACTGCACCGCGTGGATCATTTCGTGGAAGTGCAGGGATTCGCTCCGTTCGTATCGCCGATCGACAAAGTAGGTGTCGCCGTAGGTGATGCCCGCGTAATGCCTCGACTCGAAACCGGTGATCAGCCTGAGCCCCATTGAGGCAAGCGGCGGCACGGGGACGCGCTCAACGGTCACGCAACGGACGCGCTCGAGAAGCGATGCGCCGAAGTAATCGGGCAGGCGCCGGAAGCCGCGGGCTTCGAGGATCTCGCCGACAGGTCTCGCCTCGCCTGCATGGGCGGCCAGCGTCCGTTCGATCCAGGAGCGGATCATGAGGATGCGGGGCAAAAGGCTCAGCAGCATGGGAAACTCACTACGTTCGTCTGTTTCGTTCGTTTCGTTTTTTTCGTCTGTTCCGTCGGCGAAGAAGGTCTGTCCAGTCATGCCTTTCGAAGCCGACAGTCTACAGCCCGCAGTCTACAAAGCAAAGAAGCCGACAGTCTACAGCCCACAGTCTACAGTCGAAAGAAAAAAAAGAGTCGTCAGGTAGAATCTGTTGGCTGTTGGCTGTTGGCTGTCGGCTGTTGGCTGTCGGCTGTCGGCTTTCTTCCCTTGTCCCTAGTCCCTTCATCCTCTTCACTCAGACACTTAAACACTCAGACACTCTGGCACTTCCTCTTATCGTCAGCCGACGCGCCGGAAGTCGATGAACCCGTGCTCGACGTCGGTGCGGATGAGCTTTACACGCAGGCGGTCGCCCACGTCCAGGCCGACGAAGCCCTCGACGAGCCTCCCCTCGACAGGCTGGCCGTTGATGCGCACCCAGGTGCCCTTGGGTGCGGCGCCGGTGACGATGGCGTCGAAGGACTCGCCGACCCGGGACTCGAGCAGGAGCGCAAAGGCCGACTTGCGGACGAGGCGCTCGACCTTGTTGGCGTCGTCCTCCTTGAGAGTGCAGCGGCGTGCCAGGGACGCAAGCGCCTCGTCGCCGTATGGGGTGGGCCGGCCCTCGATGGCTGCCTTCACGAGGCGCTGGGTGATCAGATCGGGGTAGCGCCGGTTCGGGGCCGTCGAGTGGGCATAGTCCTTCACGGCAAGACCGAAGTGCCCCGGCGCCTCCCTGCCGGGGAAATCGGCCCTGTACTCCCCCGGGCCGATGAGCTTGATGACGGTCTGGGACAGATCGTGGAAATGCCCCGGGTCACGGGCCCTCTGCGCCGTCAGGAACGTCTCGAGAGCTTTCGAGTCGGGCCCCTCGGGAAGCGTCCAGCCCCGCTCCGCGGCCACGCCGACAATCCGGTCCCAGCGCCTGGGGGCCTCGACGACCCGACGGATCGACGGGACCTTCCTGGACTCGAGATAGCGGGCAACAATCTCGTTTGCCGCGATCATGAAGTTCTCGATCAGCTCCCTGGCCCTGTTTTTCCGCTCGATCCGGTACGATGCGACCTCGCCGCCTTCGAAGACGGGAACGGCCGCCACCGTTTCCAGGTTGAGTGCGCCGCAGGCCTGGCGGCGCTCCCTGAGCTTCAGGGCGGCGGTGTCCTGAAGTCGGAGGTTTTCGGCAAGGCCGTTCACGCGCTGCACGGCGCCGGGCATCGGGCCGCTGTTCTCGAGCCAGGCCGCGACGGCGTTGTAGGCCAGTTTCGCACGGCTGCGGACGAGGGCCCGGTAAACATCGGACCCGTCGAGGATGCCGTCGGCACGCACGGTCAGCTCGACGACGATCGCCGCGCGGTCCTCCCCGTCGTTGAGCGACGTGAGGCCCGTCGAGAGCGTCTCGGGGATCATGGGAAAGATCTGCGCGGCGGTGTAGATGGATGTCGTGTTGTGGCAGGCGTGATCGTCAATGGGCCTTCCCTTCCGGACCATGGCGTCCACGTCGGCGATGGCGACATAGATCGTTGCCGCGCCGCTGCCGCCCCCGCGGGCAGCGGTGAGCTGGTCGAGATCGCGCGAATCGTCGTTGTCGATGGAGCACCAGGGAAGGTCCCGCAGGTCGCGCAGCCCTGCCTGGGCAGGCGCCGGACGCAGCGCCGCAAGCTCGTCCCGGACCTGCGCGGTGAAGTCGGGAAGAAAGCCCCGCTCGATCATCGCCCGGCGCGCGATGCGTCGCAGGATCTGGAGGTGGCTTCGTTTGGGGTCCATCTGGTCAGTCTCGTCTGTCTGGTCTGTCTGGTCTGTCTGGTCTGTCTGGTCTGTTCCGTCTATCCAGTCTATCCCGTCATGCCGCAGGGCGGCAGCCGAAAAGTGTCTAAGTGTCTAAGTGCCCTAGTGCTTGAGTGAAGAGGAAGAAGGAATCGGTAATCCTTCATCGTCGTACTTGCTCTTTTCTTCACTCAGACACTCAAACACTTCTTCTCACTCAGGCACTTCTTCCTCTTTGTCCTTTATCCTTTGTCCTTCTCCCCCAGGGCCGAGCCCTTCGGCGGGTAGTCCAGCGTGCTGTCGAGGTGCGAGACCAATGCGGGCGTGTGATCCGGGAAGGGAAGCTCGCCCTCGTCCCTCCACCGGCGAACGGTCTCGGCTGCCCTGCGGCTCTTTTCCGCGTCGAGCCCCTCGTCTTTGGACATGTAAAGGGTCTGCGAGGGGAAGGCAAAGCCGCTGCCGCCCGACTCGACGAGGTCCATGATCCGCAGCAGGAGGTCCTCCTGGACGGCGAGGAAGGACTCCTGCACGGTCTCGAAGACATAGGCGAAGACCTCCACATCGAGGGACGATTGACCGAAGCCGATGAAGCGCACGCGCGCCGTCGCGGAATCCACGCGGGGGTGCTGGTACAGCAGCTCGCGAATCCTGGCCAGGATGAAGCGGAGCTGGTCCGCCGTGGTCTCGTAACGCAGGGTCAGGGTGTGTTTGAAGAGGAACCGGTCGCGCAGGGCGAAGTTCTCGACACTGATCGACGAGAGCTGGCCGTTGGGAATGGAGACGACGGTGCGGGCAAGCGTGCGGATCTGCGTGGAGCGAAGGCCGATGTGCTCTACGGTGCCGGCATGCTCGCCGGCCTTGCAGTAGTCGCCCAGGCGAATGGGTTTGTCCCAGACGAGGAAGAGCCCTCCGAAGAAGTTCTCGATCGTCTTCTGGGCGGCGAAAGCCACGGCGATGCCGCCGATGCCGAGGCCGGCCACGACGGCCGTGAGGTTGATGCCCGCAAAATAGTAGAAGATGACCACGAGCCCCACGACGACGGCCAGGGCCTTCAGCAGTGTCGCGGAGAGACGGATGACGGCATTGGCGGCCTCGGGCCTGCGCCTCTCGATGATCTCCGCACCGGCATCGATCAGGTAGAGGGAAAGCCACGTCAGGCCGACGACGGCCATGGTCGAAGCCAGGAACGTCCAGAACAGCCGGCCGAGAAGCGAGGCCGAGCCGAGGGAAATAATGTAAACCGCGCCTGCCGAGAAGAGAAGCATCAGGGGATTTCTAACCCCCCGGAGCTTGTTCATCACCGCCTCGCCGAGGCGGTTGCGCATCGGCTCGCGAACCAGGGCAAAGAGCACCCTGATGGCGAGCCAGCCGAGAAAAAGCGCCAGGGGAAGCACCACGAGGGGTATGATCCACCGGTACAGCGGGTGGCCGGCAAGGTAGTTTTCCGTCATCGCCGCCGGCAGGTGCCGCTCGAGCCAGGGGACGTCGATTTCCTCATAGATCTTGGGCACGAGCTTGAGGGTCTCCGAGGAGAAGAGCCAGACCGGCGGGTTGTTTTCCTTCTGGACGCGCTCGAGCAGGATCTTGTATTCCCCCCGCTTCGTCTTGACGGTGCCCACGAGCTCGCGGTTGTCGGGCAGGTTGTCCTGGAGGTTCCCCTCGGGCTTGATGTTGAGCGCGGTCGTAATGGTCGACATCCCCTCGTTGAGGATGTAGTTCAGCTCGCGGGCGAGCTGTTCGGCGCGCTTTCCCGTCTGCCGGGTGTCCAGGTAATCGACGGCCCGCTCGAAGTCCTCGCGCTGCATTGCCCTGAGAAAGCCAAGGGCGGTTCCCTGCGGCGTGCTTCGCCCAAGCGGGTCGTCGTAGGTGGTCTCGGCCTGGACGGCACCCTTTGTCGCAGCGGGATTTGCCTTCTCGGCGGCATGGGCGCCGGTAACGAGACAGGCGGCAAGCAGCGACGCCATGGCAATACGAATCAAAAGCATGGTCTTATCCTTTCCCGGCCTTCCGGCAGTTCCCTTGCCCCGGCAAGGCCTTTGACAACCCCCTGAAACCGTTCATCCCCGAAAAGCTGAAAATTCTACGCACCAAGGCGCCGGGAGACTCGAAAAATGGGCCCGCCTCTTGCTCATCCCCGCAGCGCATGACGCGAGCCGGTCGAACGCTTCAATCGTTCTCATAGCATGAAACTCGGCGCAAGATAAGATGCATCCTTCCCCATCGCAAATGTACCACATAAAGCAAGGACTATTTTACAGTTTCGACCTGACAAATTCCTGTTTATCTGTTGGTATTGCATTGACCGGCATTCCGGTTTAGTTTTCGTTCCACCTGACGAAATTTCCTGCGCACACGATGCCGGGCTTCATTCACCGGCGTCGTCGATCCCCGTTCAGCGGCCGTTTTAAAAAGCGGGATGCCCGCAAGCGGGGGACTGTTCGCATTTTTCGACCGATTGCGGGACCATGGGGCAAAAGGAACGAAATCATTCCACCACCTCCTCCCACCAGGGGAGGAGAACAGAGGAAAGGGTTTTCATAGGACGCGGAGGTGAAACGGATGGACAACAAGAAACGTCAAGCTCTGAGGACCATCATCCTGAAGAGGCTTGCCGACGTGAACCGCCAGGCGGGACACGCCCCCGGAGAACCGGATGCGGAGGAAAGGCCCGCCGACCCCGTGGACCAGGCGGCCCAGGAGCGCGAGCGGGATCTCTTGCGCCTTTTCCGGGCGAGGGAAAATGCGGAGATCCAGAAACTGACCCTGGCCCTGGACCGGATGGAGCAGGGAAGCTACGGCATCTGCCTCTCCTGCGACGGCGAGATCTCGGGGAAGCGCCTGACGGCCGAACCCACGGCCCTTCTGTGCGTGGATTGCCAGGAGAAACGGGAGCGAAACCGGACGGCCGCGGCGAGATAGTGCGCAGGAGCGCTCCCTAACGTATTTTTTCGTTGACGCGCTCGAGCTCCGCGATGACCTGGGCCCCCAGCAGGACGATGAGAGCCACGGCCTCGACGCCGAGAAGGAACACCACCACCGAGGCGAAGGAGCCGTAGATCAGGTTCACGAAGGTGTAGGTCTTGTAATACCATACGATCACGCGGCGGGTGATCTCCCACAGGATCGTGGCGGACAGCCCCCCGATGAGCGCGTGCCGGAAGGTGGTGGGCCCCACGGGCAGGACCAGGTAGAAGGCCGTGATCAGCAGAACCTCCGCCGTAAGCCCCAGCGCATAGATCGCCACGCCAAAGATGAACCCCAGCCCGAATTTGTGCCCGAACACCACCAGCCTCGTGCTTTCCAGCGGCTCCAGCGCGCCCACGATGAACGACAGGGTCAAGATGCCCAGCGTGATCAGCAGGATGAACAGGTAGGGGAGAATGCTCGAGATGAGGAAGTGGCGGCGATTTGGCCTCACGCGATGGAAGATCACCGAAATGGCGTTCTCCAGAACGGAGAAGGCGATGGAGCTGAAAAACAGCAGGATCAGGATGCCCAACGTGCCGATCAGGCCGCGGTACCGGAGAAACACCCGGACCTGCTCGGTCAGGGCCGCCGCATAGCCGGGCACGGCAAGCTCCAGGAATGTCGACATGGTCCCGATGAGCTGTTCCGGGTCCATGAAATGCGAAAGCA
Source organism: Syntrophaceae bacterium UBA5744 (assembly GCA_002419215.1). Taxonomy (GTDB): domain Bacteria; phylum Desulfobacterota; class Syntrophia; order Syntrophales; family UBA2192; genus UBA2192. The sequence continues at coordinate 4,101 of DIFQ01000141.1, read as the reverse complement.
CGATCAGGATGAGGATCAGCAGGGGGATGAGGGACAGCAGGGTGTAGTAGGCGACGGCCCCGGCCAGGAGCAGGCCCTGGTTCTGCCTGAAGCGGCCCAGAACCCGCAGGAGGAAGCCGGCGAGCCGGCCGAGTATCCCAAGTGCCTTGTAAACATTCACCATCGCCCGACCGCAACCGACAACATTTGCCCCGCCTCGTTGCAGCACCCTGCGGGCCACCGGACACGGAGCATGAGGGATCATAGGCCATCAAGGAGAAAGGTTCAAGGACAAAGGACAAAGGGGAAAAACGGGAAAGATCCCCGGGCCGGCTCTGCACCCTGCAGGGCATGCGGCTGAAGGCAAGCCGAATCATAGGCGATCGCGCCGGGCGTGTCAATGAAGACGAGGGACCGGGGAGAAGTGTACGAGTGCTTGAGTGTCTAAGTGTCTGAGTGAAGAAAAGATGTAATGAGGAGGCAGGATGGCCTCGGGAATCGGCATCATGAAATTCGACCTTCGCGTCCCGGAATTTTCCCTCTTCACTCAAACACTCAGGCACTCATACACTTTCGCACTGCCCCTTGTCAGTGCAGCACAAGGGGAAAGTCCATGCCCAAGCCACGGCTCACGGGTACTGGGCCGCCACCCTTGAATCTTTTTCTTGCGATGAAAAACGGGCGGGATGATAATCATAAAACAAATGTTGTGAGGGGGTTCCGGGAAGATGGCCCGGCCTGAAGAACCGACAAGGGCGCCTCGTCTCCCTGAAAGTGCCCGCAAAGAAAGAACGGACCGCAGCCGGGGGGATCACCCCCTGGCGCCGTTCCTTGCCATCGTAGGCGCCAGCCTGCCCTGGCTCGTCTACGACGCTCTCATCAAAAACCCCGAGGAATTCTGGACATTCAAGGGATGGATCGTGGTGGCCGCCGTGGCCGTGGGGGTCATCGTCTTCGGACTCTCCTGGCACTTCAGCCGGGGCCTCTCCGATCGGGACGGGTAAGCGCCGCGCCCGGATCCGGTTTTGCGTAAAACCGGGCGGTGTCCCCGTGCAGCAGAAAAACGATCGCCGCTGAAAAGAGGAGGAGATTGATGGCCTGAATCGCCAGGAGTCCGATGGATACCGGGCTTCCGTTCAGATGATCGTACAGGGTGAACAGCTGGGCTCCGACAAACAGAACAATGTACGCGAGGCAGGCAACCCTGCCCCATTTTTTCAGGGAATAGGCCAGGACGCAACACAGCATCCCCATCGTGACCTGGAACAGGGAAAGCGCGCCATGGTAGAGGGCGTGGGAGGCGACATAAAATCCCCAGGCGGAAAAAACGGAACCAATGGCCATTTTGACCGTGAAGGGAAGCTCAGGGAATGGGATTCGGGTCATGGATCTCGGTTCCTGCCGATGGAGGATGTTGCCCTCATGCAGGCGGGGGCGCCGCACGACAGGCAATCCTCATCTCTCAGGCGTACTTGCTCTTGATGAAGACCGCGAAACTCCGGACAAGGTCCGGGTCGAGCACCCCCCGCTGACCGCGCGTGATCCGTTCATGCATCCCGGGCAGATCGACGATGGAAATCCCCTTGAACTCGTTCAGCGCCAGGGAGCCCGCCTCCGGAGAAACCAGGATGGGTTCCGGCATGAGATCCTCCTTGTACCCCTTCCGGAACACGATCTGGATCAGGTGGCAGATTCTCCATAGATTCGACGTGTTTTTCTCCAGGCAGAGATCCCCGGCAAACAGCATGTCGTTCCTCACGCCGAGGGGCTCACCGCGGGGGATTTTATGGACGACGAAGATTCCCCGGGGGGAAATCACGAGATGTTCGACATGGAACAATTCGAATCGGAAATCGTGGATGACAAAGTGATCATCGTCGAGTTTTGCCAGTTCATCGGCCACCATCCGGTCCAGGCGAAGCAGGCGCTCGAATTTGGGTCTCTTGAAAATCAACTTCCAGGCCATCGGGTTTGCCTTGATGAAGCCACCGACAATGAACAACGCCAGGACCGCGACGATTGCGGCCGTGGTCCGGATGTCCTCCAGCCACCCCTCGGAGAAGTAGAGAACGATCCCGATGACGGCCGCGAACACAAGGAGCGGATAGGCCCTGTGTCGCAGGGTAAGACCCTTGATTTTGCTTCCCGGGTATCCTTCTACGTAGGCCATGGATCCTGTCCTCTGCAACCGTCCGACTCCGCACACTATAGAGGAATAACCAACCCCCCTCAACGGATATTTGAGGGGGGTTGGATGGAAATCCTCGTCAGTCTCGGCTCACACTAGTGAAACTTCGACATTCTTTCGACTTCGGCCTTGATCTTCTCGGGCGTGTTGCCCGGGAATATGGGCTCTTCCTTCATGTATGCGTGGTCCTTGCTCGTTCCAAGATAGATCAACAACGTCAGGAGGATGGCGGCCCCGAGCCCCCAGGCCGCACCGCGCGTGGCCACGATCGCCCCGGCCACTCCGGCGATGCCCAGGTCGTTGAACGACCTTGCCTTCATGATCCCGACTCGCACGCTGACGTAACCCTGGATGAGCATCGTGGAAACCAGGCCGACACCCAGGATCGGCTTCACCGTAGCCAGCACCGGAGCCAGGAAATACCCGACCCATGTGCCCCAGCGGAATGAACCCGCCCCGCTGTTGATGGATTCCATGGCGGCGGGCCCGTGCTTGTATCGCTCGCAGACAACGACCTGCATGGCAGCCCAGAGGGGGCCGCACATGGAGATATCGGGTCCGAAGATGCTCATGAGGATGTTGCGGCCGCCGAAGATGATGTGCGACCGGTTCGGGTTATAGTCTATTTTCTCGTCGGGCCGATATTTCTGGGCATCCTCCAGGAGGGCCTGGGACTGGATGACGTCCCCGAATACGACGATGTAGGCACTGACGACCATCGGGATACCCGTGATGAACATCTTGAAGGGCGGCACGGGGATGGCGCCCAGCATGGTCCAGTCCCTGATCAGGCCGCCGAAATCGGGCTTCGTGAAGATCTCGGTCGTGTACACCGGCCAGGCAACTTCACCGGCGAGCGGCCCGACGAAGATAGCCAGGGCCAGGGCGGGCATCATGCCGAGGTTGGCAAGATACCACAACACCTTGTTGTTGTGGCTGATCGCCTTGAAATGATCCGAGAAAAGAAGATAGTAGGCAAGCCCGATGCAGATGATGATGGTGATCGGGTACGAGTCGAAGCTTTTGAGACCCTGTCCCGGGTTGAAGATCAGCATGATCGCCGAGAAGCCGGCGCCCAGCAGGATGGCCGCCTGGACCGCATTGGGAATCAGGCCGATGAATTTTTTCGCCAACCCGGTGATCCCCAGGAACAGGCAAAAAAGACCGAACGTCAGTTCGAAGGCGATCAGCGCCTGGATGCGTTCCACGCCTTCCGGGAAGGTCACGCAGTAGGCGATCAGGAGCGGGATCGCCGGGGTGACCCAGCCGGGAACGACGGGGTCGCCGAAAAGGACATGGGCACAATACAGGGTCCCGTTGAGGATGACGATGGCCAGGGCGACCTCGAAGGACATGCCCAGCTTGCCGGTCAGCACCGGGATGATGGAAAGACAGACGGTGCACATCAGAAGACCCTGGATGAAGTCCGCCCACTCGAACCGGTAGTGGATTCCGGGGATGCGAATCGTCAACGGCCCCAACGGAATACCGGGTTGTATTCCTCCATACTCTCGTTTCATACTCATGATAAGAAGCCTCCTCCGTAAATAGATGTTTGAATATGCTTCACCTCGCCGCGGACGCGGCGATTCCTTTCGACGGTTCCCGGGGCGCCTGCTGAGACAGGCGCGCATCGGGGTTGTGGATTTTCTCGAACTCGCGCTTCAGCTCCTCCCGGAAGTCCGGGTGCGCGATGCCAATGAGGGCCATCGCCCGCTCGCGGATGCTCTTGCCGCGCAGATCCGCCGCCCCGAACTCGGTGACGATGTAGTGCACGTCGTTTCGCGAGGTGCTCACGGCCGCGCCGGCATCGAGGGCCGGGGCGATCCGCGACAGGGTGCCCCTGGCCGCCGTGGACGGCAGGGCAATGATGGACTTGCCGCCCTTGGAGCGGCTCGCCCCGCGGACGAAGTCGACCTGGCCGCCCACGCCGC
>DIFQ01000037.1:3451-3576 GCA_002419215.1 Syntrophaceae bacterium UBA5744 | reverse complement strand
TCATGCTCTTCGTGATCTTCCCCCTCCGCCTGGGCAAGGGAATGATGGGGCTCGACCTGGGGATGTGGACGCCCGCCTTCGTCATCCTCTTCAACGCCGTCTGGGGCTGGACGGCGGCGCTGTGG
>DIFQ01000037.1:746-3429 GCA_002419215.1 Syntrophaceae bacterium UBA5744 | reverse complement strand
TCCCGTCTGTTCCGTCTATCCGGTCCAAGAATCCGAGGAGATACGGTTGCATCAATTTCCCGTCGCAGACATCCTTCATTGCTGGGGCCTGAAATTTAACCGCGAGCGCCCGGACGTGGCGCTGGCGGGGAGCCCGGAGCGGTCGCTGTTCCGCACGGTGATAGAGGCCGCGGGTTCGAGGCGATTTGTCCTCGAACAACTCGAGCCCTCGGTCCTGCGGCGCAAACGCGAGATTGCCGCCACCGTCGAGGCTCTCGCCGCAAGGGGTCTTGCAGGCGTTCATCCCTGTCTCAGGAACCGGGACGGGGATTTCATCTCGAAGGCCGCCGGCGGTTTCTGGCAGGTAACCCCTTTCGTTGACGGCGTTGAGCTCAAGCGCCCCGAATACACCCTCGACGCATGGCGGGGAAAGGCGTTGGCCCGATTCCTCATCGACATGAAGGGCACATCGGATGGCATTTTGGGCGGCGATCCCGGGGCTCCCTTTTCGATCGCGGTTTTCGCAACCGAGCTCATGGGGAAACTGAAACGACACGGCCCTGCGATTGCCCGTGCCGTGGAACCCGCCTTCCTCCATCTGGAGGAGCGCTTCTTCCCTGCCCATGAACGCCTCCCCGTCGCCTTTTGCCATGGCGATGCCCACCCCCTCAATGTCATCTGGGGGAACGGCGAAATCCGCGGCGTCATCGACTGGGAATTCTCGGGAATCAAGCCTGAGATCTACGACGCGGCGCTCGTGGCGGGCTGTATCGGGATGGAGGAACCCGGGAGTCTCGCGGGGCCTCTTGTCATGGCATTTCTTGACGAGTTGCGTGCTGCGGGCTGTTACGACGCCTCGGGCTTTGCCGTCCTTCCCGAGTTCGTCCTCGCCCTTCGCTTCGCCTGGCTGTCGGACTGGATGAGGAAAAAAGACGGGGAAATGGTGGAAATGGAGAGGGACTACATCCACCTTCTTCTCGACGGCCAGGAGAAGCTGCGGCAAGCATGGGGGCTATGACGACACGGGGCGGAGCTTTTCGACACAGACCTCACCCTTCACCCCGGAAGGCTGACCGGCAGCCTGCCGGGAACAGGGCGGATGCTCGAGGTCAGGTCGCAGCGGGCAGCACAAGCATCGTGCACGTGGTTTCCCTGACCAGCCTGTCCGTCACGCCGCCCAGGAGGCTTTTCAGCATCCCCTTCTTTGCGTGAGGCTCGATGACGACAAGGTCGATCAGCTTTTCCCTCATGTAGGCCAGGATCTGCTCGAAGGTCACACCGTGGCGCTCGTCGATCTCGATCTCGACATCGGTCTGCAAAGCCACCTTCCTGATTTCCTCGATCATCCTCTGTCGCGCGATCGCTTCGTCGTTTTTCTCGACGGAGGCGATCACCTCCGGGTCGATGACGGCATCCCCGACGGCTATCGGCAGCCTTTCGTCCACGTGAAGCAGATAGACCCTCCCGCGGGAAGCCGCGGCAATGTCGATTGCCTCCCTCAGTGCCCGATCGGAATCCTCGGTGAAATCCGTCGGCACGAGGATCTTTCTCGGTGCAAACATGATCATCACCTCCCTTCGCCAGTTGCATGTGCTGACCGGGGGCACACCCCACGGCATGCTTTGCGTTCAGTTTCCAGCATCAGGCCTGTGAAGCTCGGATCTCCCGTTCTTCATCATGTCCGGACTTCGTGATCCTTCGCCGGGATCTTCAGCCTGAAAACCCACGGGCGGTTGCGTAATGCGACGGCTGAAGGAGGGGGAGATGAATGGGAAAATGCAATGAGGGCGAAACGGAATTGCGAGGGCGCTCCGTATCGGGAAACGAGGGGGTTTTCGAGAGCAGTCCCTGATTTTTTATAGTCCCTTCGAGGGACCTTGTCAAAGGAATTCCAGCTCTGTATTTTCAATCCTGCGGGCATCCCCGGCGGCGCGGCCGGGAATCCCTCAAAGCGTGAGCAGCTCCGCCGGCGTCTCGATGAGGACATCGGGCCGGGCCCTCTCGAGTCTCTCCCTCGGGTGCCAGCCCCACGTGACGGCCACGGTCTTGACCCCCGCCTCCCTTGCTTCCCGGATATCCCCCGCCGTGTCGCAAACATAAAAGGTGTGCCCGCCGTTGGTCCCGTAATGCCCCTTGACGTAGAGGATCTTCTCGATCTTGCTGAAGTTGAAGTCGGCCCCCAGGATGTCGTCGAAGTAGGGCTCGAAGCCGAACCGTGCGAGCATCAACCGGATGGCAAAGGAGGAGTTCGAGGAGATGATGACCAGCCCGTGGCGCTTCTTCAATTCCGCAAGCACAGGGATGAGGTTTGTAAAAGGCCTGGTCACGCTGTAGTCCAGCGTGGGGGTCACCGCCCTCGAGGCGGCCATGAATTGCCCCACGTCGACGCCGCGTTTCGTGATGGCGCTGTAGAAATTGTCCTCGAAGAGGTCGAGGAACTCCTCGCGGTCCGCTATGGGTTCATGGCCGATCCGCTCGAGGCAGACATTGACCGACTTTTCATAGAGGGCGATGGAGTCGACGAGAACGCCGTCGAAGTCAAAGAGGAAGAGTCTTTTCACTGAGGATTCGGTTCCTTGCCTTGTCAGATCTCCGATTCCAGCCGCTTTTAGAGGCTGCTATCGGGAAGAGGGTTTGAACAAACGCCGGATCGACGGCCCGAAGGGCCGCTTTGCCACGCCGGCCTCGGTGATGATGGCCGTGA
>DIFQ01000037.1:594-741 GCA_002419215.1 Syntrophaceae bacterium UBA5744 | reverse complement strand
CGGGGTTGTAGACCTGGATCTTCTGCGGCGCCGTCAAGATGCCCTGGAGATGCTTGACCTCGCTCCCGTGGCGCTCCTCGATGGGGATGCCGCTTCCGTCCGCAATCGAGCGGTCGATGGTGGAAAGGGGGGCCGCGACGTAGAAGG
>DIFQ01000037.1:307-529 GCA_002419215.1 Syntrophaceae bacterium UBA5744 | reverse complement strand
CCCCGACGATGACGAGGTTGACCTTCCCCTGGGCCATGAGGAAGCCCGCCATGTTGTCCGTGATGAGGGTCGCCGGGATGCGGTCCTCCAGGAGCTCCCAGCAGGTGAGCCTCGCCCCCTGGAGAACGGGACGCGTCTCGTCGACGAAGACGTGGAGGTTCCTGCCGTCCTCGCGGGCCGCCCGGACGACACCCAGGGCCGTCCCGTAGCCCGCCGTGGCCA
>DIFQ01000037.1:0-297 GCA_002419215.1 Syntrophaceae bacterium UBA5744 | reverse complement strand
TGTTGTCGCCGTCGCGGATGAAGGCTTTGCCGTTGAGGCCTATGCGGCGGTTGATCTCGATGTCCTCCTCGCCGATGGCGATGGCCTCCTCGACGAGGGCCTTTTTCACCGCCGCTACCCCTGAAGGGAGGGTTTCATCGAAGCGGCGCTGCATCCGCTCGATCGCCCAGAAGAGGTTTCGCGCCGTGGGGCGCGCCTTCCTGAAGGCCTCGCAGAGGGCCTCGAAGGATTTTCGGAACTCACGGATGGATGCCGCGGGGAGCTGGAGCGTACCCAGGGCGATGCCCATGGCCGCGG
>DIFQ01000085.1 GCA_002419215.1 Syntrophaceae bacterium UBA5744 | reverse complement strand
AGTCCTGCGAGTCGGTCATCAGCGCGTAGAGGTCCTTCTTAACGGCCTCGAGGTCGAGTTTCCTGAACTCCTCAGCGTAGTTGAACGCCTCGCCCATCGGATTGCTCAGGTCAGAGTGCTGATGAAGAATCTTGAGGTTCAACTGGTTCGGCCACCAGTCCCGAGTCGACTTGCCGCCGCCGGCAATGGATTTGCCTGTCCTGCCCGTTACCGGGCACTTGCTGTCTTCACTCATACAAATTCCTCCTTTCGTTGCGTGAATGTCGTTCTCTCTCTCGCCGTAAAAAGGTTGCCATTTCGCCCATGATTTTTAATGTCTATAAAGAATCATTATCAATTGCCGGGTAAAAAAAGAGCCATGAAATAGTGCCAAAGTGTATGAAGAGGTTAGTTTTTCTGCTGACATGCAGGGCAGAGACCGAAGAAATCCAGGCGGTGATGGAAGATTTTGTACCCCGTCTTTTTGCTCATCTCCTCGCTGAGTTCATCAATGTTCATCAGTTCGGGATCCATGATCTTCTTGCACTTTATGCATATCGCGTGGGGGTGAGGTGCCGGATTGTAACCGTCGTAGTGATTGCTTCCGTCGGGGAAGCCCAGCTCCAGAACCTCGTTGAGTTCCTTGAGAAGGGAAACAGTCTTGTAGACTGTGGCCAGGCTCGTCGTGGGGAACAGGGCCTTGACTTCCTGATAAATGTCATCGACGCTGGGGTGCCCTTTGCTGGCTGCAAGAGTCTTGAGGATGGCCAGGCGCTGGGGCGTAATCCGAAAATCACGTTCCTTCAACTTGTATAGCATCTCCTCGACGCGCTTTTGCGGGTCCATGGAATCCTCGAGTTACAGTCGCCAATTACTTGGCGAGAATGTTTATTTAACAATAATGATTATCATCTATCCTTCTCCCGACGATTTGTCAACGCATTTTTCTGCTGTCAAGTGCGCCTGGTCGAGAAAGTGCACGACCTTCTCATGAATCGTCTTTTTCGATGTACCGCTGAAAAGAATTGTTCTTCCGGAAAAAATCTCTTAGAGTTGCTGCAATGAAGTTTCCCGCCCCATGGATGGGGCTTCCCCCGGAGGGGAGAGGGAGGCCCGGGTTGTGATTCTTTTCGAGGTGCTCCGGTCCTCGCAGCCTGCTACGGGGCAAGCGGCCATATGAACTCAGGCCACTGCCTTCAGCTGTAAATTCTTGGCTTCTGAGTGCGAGGAAGTTTAATTCCTTGTTTTCCCCCACGGGAGACCGAAGACATTCGGACGTATAGTTCCTTTGAGCATTCAGTCCGGGTATCCGGATCAAATCACACAAGGAGGGCGGTGAAGATGAACAAGGCCGAACTGATCAACGAGGTTGCAAAGGTGGTCCGCGTGAAGAAGGAGGCGGCGGCAGCCGTCGATGCCGTTTTCGGGGCCATCCGTAAGGCGCTGAAAAAGGGCGACAAGGTGGCCATCGCCGGCTTCGGGACCTTCGGTGTTGCAAAACGGGCGGCTCGGAAGGCGCGCAACCCCCAGACAGGCGCGATGATCAAGGTCAAGGCGAAGAAGGTCCCGAAATTCACGGCAGGCAAGGCATTCAAGGATGCCGTGAAGTAAAGGCTGCCGGTTTCGGGGCATGGCGCCTGCAAGCCACGGGAAAAAGGGGATCCGCTTCATGATGGGGATCCCCTTTTTGTTCGCATGGGCGCAGGCAGGCGTTTATCCTGCATCCCGGGGCTTGACGCTTTCGGGCTTCGGCTCCACTCCGTACTTCTGCTTCAGGAATTGCTCCCCCGAGGCCTGGTAGAGAACAACCGTCAGAACGTCCTCTTCCGTTCTTGCCAGATTGCCGAGCCTGCGCCGGGCAGCATCCATTTCCGGTTTGAGATGGTTTGCGGGCCGGTCCGTGATCCAGATCCCCTGCCCGGAGCCGCGCAATGCCAGTTCGCGGACCTTCGGATCGATGCTTGCGGGCGTTTTCCCGTAGAGACCGAACAACAGGTCGCGAAACTGGTTGCTGACGGTCCGGTATCTCCCCGCGATCACATTCATGACAGCCTGCGAACCGATGATCTGCGAGGTCGGGGTCACCAGCGGCGGCATCCCCGCTTCTTTTCGTACCACCTGGATTTCCCGCTGAACCTCGGAAAGACGGTCCAGGGCGTTCATCTCCTTGAGCTGGCTGACGAGGTTTGAGGTCATCCCTCCGGGGATCTGGTGTGCGATCACGCTCTCGTCAATGAGAGAAAGGGTGTTTGCGGCCAGGTGCTTCTGATACCGGGGGGCGATGGATTCCAGGTATTTGCCGATTTCCAGAAGGCGGTTCATCTCCAGCCCCGGGTCGCGCTCACTGCCTTCCAGGGTCAGCAGGAGCGGCTCTACCGGCGGCATCGACGTCCGCATGGCGTAAGGGGCGATACAGGTGTCCACGATGTCCACCCCCGCCTCGACGGCCTTCAGGCACGTCATCGACCCCATGCCGCTTGTGTAGTGGGTGTGCAGGTGCAGGGGCACCCTGACGGCCTTCTTCAACTCGGTGAAGAGTTCAAACGCATCGTAGGGGGCCAGGATGCCGGCCATGTCCTTGATGCAGATCGAGTCCGCCCCCATCTCCTCGAGACTTTTTGCTTTCGATACGTAATAGGACAGGTTGAACACTTCGCCGCCGAGATGCCTCTCCGTAAGGGTGTACACGACGGCGCCTTCGAAATGCTTTCCGTTTGCCTTGATGCAGGCGGCGCAGGCCTCGATGTTCCGAAGGTCGTTCAGGGCGTCGAAAACGCGGAAAACGTCGATCCCGATTCCGCAGGCCCGGTCGACAAATGCCCTGACGACGTCGTCGGCGTAGTGGCGATACCCCACGAGGTTCTGACCTCGCAGGAGCATCGAAAAGGGGGTCTTTTTGATGTAGCGCTTCAGGATGCGCGGTCTCTCCCAGGGGTCCTCGCCCAGAAAACGATGCATCGTGTCAAAGGTCGCCCCGCCCCAGACCTCCATGGCCCAGAACCCGACCTCGTCCATCGCCTCGGCGATGGGGATCATGTCCTCCGTCGTCATCCGGGTTGCGTAGATGGACTGGTGGCCGTCTCGAAACGTGTTGTCCTGGATCAGCAGGGGATTCCCGGGAGCCTGTCCTGTGTTCATCCGATGAAGTGCCCTCGCTTTCCGCTCGACATGGAATCAGGGGGAAAGATGACCTTTCATGGTGTAGTTTACCACATCTCCCTTCAAAGTTCCCACCGGACTCTTTCCAAATAGAAGAATCATGCGACAGGTTGCCGGGCATCCACGCAGGGAATCGAAAAAAGCGAGGGCCTCTTGTCAAGGCCCCATGTTCCAATGAAAGAGGCAGGCCAAAACGGCCTGCCTCTCTGTTGAACACTTACGAGTCCTTGAAAATCCGTCCGCTTACTTGATGAAAGGGGCCGGGAGCGGGTAGATCACGCGGCCGAAGACGGTGTTGCAGACCACGGCGCCGGCGATGTAGATGCCCATCCAGCCGGACGCGATCAGGAGCCAGCCGACAAGCGGTTTGCCGATTGCGGGGTCGATCTTGCCCAGGTCAAGTCCCACGATGGTCCACAGGACGATGTCGACGAAAACGACGAGGAAAAAGATGATCTTGTTGCCCTTCAGGTAGGCGGGGGTCACCAGCGTGAGGAAGCCGGCCCCGGCCATCCAGGTCCATCCCTCGACGTAGGCGTGGGGAGCCATGCCGAACTTGATCATGAGGAACTTCGACAGAACGCTCAGCGAGGCGCCGAACATGAAGAATGCCGAGAAGAACAGGAAGACGTTGCCGCCGGTGATGTTGTGATCCTTCAATTCCATGACGGCCGTCGTGTACTGGACGACACCGCCGCCGACGAGCCACGCAAACAGGATGGGGAGCCCTTCGGCCTTTACCCAGCCAAGAAATACTGCGGCGAAACCAAAGCATGCAACTGCGAGTGCAGCCAGACCGGCGGGTGCCGGGGTGGCGAAGGTATGTTCTTGTGCCATGATAACGAGTCCTCCCTTTTTCAATATGAATTGATGAATGGGTAAAACATGAATGATAAAATAAAAAGTTGATGAACCGCGGAAAGCCGGGATCATGATGGCTTTCCTTCTCCCTCCAATGCTGTTTTTTCACCTCCTTTCGTGCTGAAGTAGACCCATTCTCGATAATCCCCTGTCGATACCCTTCAGGATTCCGTGCTTCTTCGGTTTGCGAGGGAAGCCATTGCTTCTGTCAAAGATCAAAAGGATTCGCCGGATACACGTATCGGATGTACAGGATGAACGGGGAGGAGAGGAGCCCTGTATAACCGATCCCGGATAAATTTTGATTGAGGATCACCTTGCATAGAGCAAGGGAAGTGCCAAAACGAAAACCGGTATTTCTACGGGCCGGGTTCGCCGGCATCGGCGCGGGACCGAAGGAAGAATCCTGTTGAAAACAAGGATATTACGGTTGATTCGGTCTTGCAGGATTCATCGCGGGGAGATTGTGGAGGTGGCCAGGGCGGGCCGACAAGTGTTGAATGTTTCAACAGGTGATGAAATCGTAAGCGTTCATTTTTTCAACAGGTCAAGCCGTTTCATCTGGTGATAGAGGGCCAGGCGGGTAAGGCCGAGCGCCCGGGCCGCCTCGGATTTGTTGCCGCCGCTTCGCTCGAGGGCCCTCCGGATCAGGCTCGTCTGAAACTCCTTCGTAAGCGCCTGGTAGTCGGCGGCAGTCCCTCCATCGAGGAAATCGGCCGGGTTCGGAACGAGGGGTTTTTTCCCGTTGCCGCCCCGCTTCAGGATCTCCGGCGGCAGGTTGCCCGGCGTGATGCTCGCGCCGTCCTCCAGGATCATGATCCTCTCGACGGTGTTCAGCAACTCGCGCACGTTACCGGGCCATTCGTACCGGACGAGCAGCTCCCGCGCCTCGTCGGACACGGTCTTGACGGGCTTGCGCAGCTCCCTGCTGTAATGGTGAATGAAGTGTTCGACGAGCGGCATGACATCGGCGTGGCGCTCGTGCAGCGTGGGCAGATGGATGTTGATGACGTTGAGCCGGTAATAGAGATCCTGCCGGAATGTGCCGCTCTCGACGGCCGCCCTCAGGTCCCGGTTGGTTGCAGCGATGATGCGGGTGTCCACCTCCAGGCTTTTTGTGCCTCCGACGCGCCTGAATGTTTTTTCCTCGAGCACCTGGAGGACCTTGGCCTGCAGCGCCGGGTGCATCTCCCCGATTTCATCCAGAAAGACGGTCCCCCCGTGGGCCAGCTCGATGAGGCCCCTCTTCGGGCGCTTGGCGTCGGTGAAGGCCCCGGCCTCGTAGCCGAAGAGCTCCGATTCGAGCAGCGTGGGGGGGATCGAGGCGCAGCTGATCTCCACGAAGGGCTGGTAGGCGCGCAGGCCGTTGTAATGCAGGCACTTGGCCACGAGGCTCTTCCCGGTGCCGCTCGCGCCCTCGATGAGGATCGTGGCCGCGTCGTTGGTGGCCACGCGGGCCAGGACCTCGAGGACGCCCTGCAGGGCCTCGCTCTTGCCGATCAGGTTGTGGTAGCCGTAGCGCTCCTTGTTCTTGTAGATGATCTGCTGGAATTCCTGGCGCAGGCAGCGGATCTCCAGGGCCGTCTTGATGATGGAGACGACGGCCCGCGCCGTCACCGGCCGGTGGATGAAGTCGAAGGCGCCCAGCGAAAGGGCCCTGCGGGTCGATTCGATGTCGCCGTGGGCGGTCATCATGATGACGGTCGTGTCGGGGGAGCCCTTCCGCAGGCTCTGAAGGACGTCGATGCCGTTCATGTCGGCAAACCGCATGGCCAGCAGCACCAGATCGAAGTCCCCCCTGTCGGCGGCGGCGAGGCATTCCGCGCCGCTGCGCGCCGTGACCACGTCGTTCCCTTCGTCGATCAGGGCAAGGATGAGCTCCTCGCGGACGGGGTCCTGCTCGCCCGCGACGAGAATTTTCTTCATGAGACCGGCTCCTCCGGCAATTTGCAGGAACGTGAGGGTTCCTTCGTCCTCCCGGCGGGGCTTTCGGTCGAAGTCCTGGCGAGGGGTGGATTATTCCTCAGATCACCTGGCTGATGTGCATGGCCTTGAACTTGCCGCCGCTGGCCTTTGCCGCCTTGGCGAGCTGGATCAGGCACCCGGGGCAGCCCGTCACCACGATGGCCGCGCCGGTTTTTTCGATGTTTGCCCTTTTCTTGTCGAGTATGGTCGAGGAGATGTCGGGGTAGTCCAGGTGAAAAGAACCTGCCCCGCCGCAGCACATGTCGGCCTCTTTCATCTCGACGAACTTGCCTGCCGCCCTGAGAAGATCACGGGGCTGCTTCTTGATCCCCTGGCCCCGGCCGAGATGGCAGGGGTCGTGATAGGTGAAGGTCGTCTCCACCCTCTGCCGCGGCGTGTAGCCGACCCTGGACAGGTACTCCGTCAGGTCCATCACCTTGCGGCTGAAGGCGGCCGCACGGTCCCGCCACTGCGGATCGTCGGCGAAATAGGTGGCGAGGTGCTTGAGGGTGCCGCCGCAGCTTGCGCAGTCGCTCACGACGAGATCGGCGTCCTCGTAGACCTGGATATTCTTCCGCGCAAGTTCCAGGAACTCGTCGCGAAGGCCGTGGGCCAGGTGCGGCAGTCCGCAGCAGACGTTGTCCTTCACCAGCGGCTTCGTGGAGGTCTTCAGGATCTCGAGCGTCTCCTCCGCGGCCTCGGGGAACATCATCCGCATGCCGCAGCCCTCGAAGTAGGCCACTTTGCTTGACGCCGTGACGGCCACGTCCGAAGGGGGCGCTTTTTGCCCCAGGGCGGCAGGCCCGGAGAAGGCGGCGAGGAAATGCGCCCGCGTATACTCTTCCGGCACCATCCCGTGGGGGAAGACGCTGTTGAGGCCGAGCTTGCGGAGAAGCGCAAGGGTTTTCGCCGTCAGCGTCACCATGCCGCGGCTCTTCAGGAGGCCGCCCATGGCCTTGTACTTGGTATTCGCCGCGCCCGTGCGGTTCACGAGGTACTGGCGGATGTTGATCATCGCCTCGTCGGTCGCGATCTTGCTCGGGCAGGCATCGACGCAGGCCCGGCACAGCAGGCAGAAGTTGACCTTGGCCAGCATCTCCGGCGTGGGCTCGAGGCCTCCTTCGACCAGGGCCCGTGCGATGACGTTCTTGCCCCGCGCGCTGGAGGCTTCGACATTTTTCGCCTCGAAGAGGGGGCAGACCGGCAGGCAGGTGCCGCAGCGGTCGCACTGGCTGACAATTTTTTTTGCTTCCTGAAGCAGTTTGTCGTCCGAACGTTTTGACATGGCGTCTTCGATTCCTCTTTGCTGCTTACCAGATCTTGCCGGGGTTCAGAATGCCTTTCGGGTCGAGGGCCTGCTTGACGGCGCCCAGGGCCTTCACGCCGGAGGCGCCGAGCGCCTTGGCGATGTAGGGCCGCTTGGTGATGCCGATGCCGTGCTCGCCGGACAGGGTCCCGCCGACGGACAGTGTCACGTCGAACAGATCTTCGACGGCCCTGTGGACCCGCTCCTCCTCCCCGGGCTTGCTCAGGTCGCAGAGGATGGAGGGGTGGATGTTGCCGTCGCCGGCGTGGCCGTAGACGGCGATGGTGAGCTTGTGCTTTTCTGCGATGGCCGCGATCCGGCGCACCACCTCGGGGAAGGCGTCCCGCGGGACCGAGATGTCCTCGCCCAGTCGGTTCGGCAGGATGCTGGCAATGGCGGAACTGATGCCCCGCCGGATGGCCCACAGATCGTCGGATTCCTGCTGCGACTGGGCGACGCGGAACTCGTAGACCCCGCACTCCTTCGCCACGGCTTCCATCCGTTTCGTCTGCAGCGCGAGGGCCTCGTCGTCCTCGCCGTCGATCTCGATGACGATGCAGGCGCCGATGGCCGGGTCGTGCTGCGTCTTGCGGTGCTTCGCCACGGCCTCGAGGCAGAAACGGTCCATCACCTCGGCTGCCGCCGGAACGAGGCCCGACTGCAGCATGCGGTGGACCGCCGTGCAGCCGTCGTCGAGGGTGCGGAACATGAGCTGCAGCGTGCCGCGCTTCTTCGGCATGGGAATGACCCGGAGGAGCACCTTGGTGATGATGCCCAGCGTCCCCTCGGAGCCCGTGAAGAGGCTCGTCAGGTTGTAGCCCGTGACGTTCTTGATGGCCTTGCCGCCCGTCTGGAGCACCGTGCCGTCGGAGAGCACGACCTCGAGGCCCATGACGTAGTTGGACGTGACCCCGTACTTGACCGCCCGCATCCCGCCTGCGTTCTCGGCCACGTTGCCCCCGATCGTGGAGAATTTCCAGCTTGCCGGGTCCGGTGGGTAGAAGAGCCCCTTGGCGGCACAGGCGTTGTAGAGATCGATCGTGCGGACCCCCGCCTCGGCCCAGACCATCATGTTGTTCACGTCCAGCTCGATGATCTTCATCATGCGCTCCAGGGAGAGGGATATGCCCCCCTGCACGGGGATGCTCCCGCCGGTGCGGCCCGTTGCCGCGCCCCGGGGGGTGACGGGGATTGCGTGCTCGTATGCGACGGCCATGATCTTCGAGACTTCCTCCGTCGTTGCGGGCCGGACGACGAGGTCCGGCTTTTTTGCGGGCAGCAGCGGCACGAAGGATGCGTCGTAGGAGTAGCCGAAACGGTCCAGGTCGGAATCGAGGGCGTTTTCCGCCCCCACGATGCCGCGGATTTTTTTCTTGATGTCTTCCGTGATCATGCCGATTGCCTCCCGTGAGGATCTTATCTGACGGTTTCATGCGCCGCCGCGAGTTCTATCCTGGTTGCAGCGCCTTCGACAGGATTGTCTTTTCGAGACTGTGCACTATAAGGGAACCGGACTTTTCTGTCAACGGTGCTTGTCCGCCCCTATGAGGCGGTCAGCCTGGGGATCGTCATCCCCCCGTCCAGGATGAAGGTGACCTTCGCGCCGGGGCCTTTCTCCCGGAGGGCCTCCTTCAAGGCCTCGGAGACGCTGTCGAAGGGGCGCATGTGGGCCTTGCCGATCAGGTTCTTGTCCAGGGGGGTGACGGCCCACATCTGGGCCTTCACGCCGATCTCGGCCATCTTGCCCGCCTTGTGGTAGCCCAGCTTGTACTCCCGGTCCAGCTTATCGATGACAGCCTTGCAGCTCGTCTCGGAGCTGAGCAGGTCCATGAAAGCCTGCGAGCCGATCCCGCTGCGGCATGCGGAAACCAGGATGATGATCCCGCCGTCTTTCAATGCCGTTTTCCCGTTGTCCAGGGCCTTCTGCGACTGGTAGAGATCGATGTCGTTGGGTTCCCGGGCAACGGTCACGACGATCTCGGCCAGCCGCTCGATCGGGACGACAAAGACCTCATCGGCCTTCGCAAGCAGCGAATAAAAGGATTCCTTCAGGTCCCCGGCTGCCGCCGCGTAGACCCGGTGCTCGCCGTCCAGCACGGTCATGATCGCGAAAATGTTGAGTTTTTCCAGGAGCTGTTCGGCGTCGTCGAACTCTTCCGCAACGGGGTTTCCCTTCAGGACCATGGCCTGGGCGGCCCGTGAAATGGCCAGCCTGTGATTGGCCGTGATAAAGTCATAGCCGGCGACCCCGGGCATGAAGCACTTGCGGCCCCCGGTGTATCCGGCAAAGTAGTGCGGCTCGATGCTCCCGATCGGGATGATGGCATCTGCATCCCTGACGAGCGTGTTCAGCATCATCTCGTTGCCGTGTCTCGTTTTCCCGAGGGAGAAGCACTCGCTCTTTTTGGCATCGTGGACATGGACCCGGTCCTTCATCTCCCCGTAGAGCTTCCCGAAGATGAAATCGTACTCCTCCCCGGTCGGTGCCCGGTGGCTTCCCGTCGCGATGATCACCTTGAAGTTCCTGCCTTTCAGCATCGGGTAGATGATTTCGAGGACCCTGCCTGTCGGCGTCGGCCTCGTTGCGTCGTTGACGACCAGGAGAATGTTTGTGCGGTCCTTCAGGAATGCAGCGAGGTCCGGGGACTTGAGCGGGTGGAATATCGCGTCCCTGAGCGTTTCCATCTCATCGGCGGTCTTGACGGTATTGGGAATGATGACCTGCTCGACGTTGCCGTCAGCCAGCTCTACCGTGTCGATTGTGTCGCCATAGGGAATCTCTATTTTCATCGATGCCCCCGTTCATGGGTTCGTTTGATGAGGCTTGCGCCAGGATCGCAGGCACATGGGGAAGATCACGTCCTGTCGATTTCCGTCTCTATAGCACAAAACCCCGGAAACCTGAAAGTCCTGATGATGCCCCTCGGGGCCTCAACCGTGCGCAGGACCCGGCAATTCGCGCAAACCGTGAAATCGCCGATTGTCTTGCGACTCTCGACAAATCCGGGCGCCTGTGTTAATTCGGAGAACCCGGGATGTCCGAGCCCTTTTGAACGGCCCGGCTCGTCAGGTGCTCGAATGACCGGGGGCGCGTCCCGCAAGCCCCGCCTTGCAGGCGGGGTTAGGGCGCGCAATCATGTCTGGTTCTATCCTTGCCGGGAAGCCCCGCCCTGTGGGCGGGGAGCTTCACTTTCGCGGGAGGTGCCCATGATCAGGACCCGTATCACCGAGATGTTCGGAATCCGGTACCCCATCCTCTGCGGGGCCATGATGTGGATCTGCAAGCCGCCGCTGTGTGCGGCCGTCTCGAACGCCGGAGGGATGGGGAACCTCACGGCGGCCAACTACGAGACGGAGGAGACCTTCCGGGCGGCCATTCGCGAGGTGCGGGCGCTCACCGGCAAACCCTTCATGGTCAATGTCACCATCCTGCCGTCGGTGCGGATTTCCGGCGCCCATCACAAGATGTACCTGCGGGTCTGTGCCGAGGAGCGGGTGGCCGGCGTCGAGATCTCCGGCTCCCCCATCGACAAGGCCTGCGGCCCGGAATTCATGGAGATGCTTCGCAAGGCTGGGGTCCGGATGTTTCACAAGGTGGGCTCCGTCCGCCATGCCCTTCACGCCCAGGAGGCCGGCTACGACGGCGTCTACGCGGCCGGCATTGAGGAAGGCGGGCACCCGCTCAACGACGACGTGACCACTATGGTCCTCACCCCCCGGGTTGTCGAGTCCGTCTCGATCCCCGTGGTTACCGTCGGGGGGATCGCCGACGGCCGCTCGCTTGCGGCGGCCCTCATGCTGGGCGCCGAGGGGGTCATGATGGCCACCCGCTTCATGGCGACGCAGGAGTGCCGGGTCCACGACAACATCAAGCAGGAGATCGTGCGCCGGCAGGAGCAGGACACGACGCTCATCTGCAAGTCCATCCACCTGCAGGCGCGGGCGTTGAGGAACCGAAACGTGGAGGACATCCTCGCCATCGAGAAACGGGGGGGCGGCTTCGAGGAGATCCTGCCGCTCATCATGGGAAAGCGGATCAGCGAGGCCTGGAACACGGGAAATGTCGACCTGGCGCCGATGATGGTGGGGCAGTCCGTGGGACTCGTCCGCGACATTCCGACCTGCGCGGAGCTGCTGGAGAGGATGGCCCGCGAGGCCGAGGAGCGGATCGCTGCCGTTCAGGGGCGAATCCAATAGCCTGCCGACGACGGCTGAGGGCAGGCAATCGTAAAAGGGGCACCGAGCGGTGCCCCTTTTTTTTGTTCCATCCTTCGCGATCGGGCAGGTCATGCCCGGGCCAGGCCGCCCAGGGTCTCGAGGGCGCGCTCGACCTTCGGCGAGAAGTGGGCGGAGTTGAGCCTCAGAAAATTACGGTACTTGCCCGAATTCGAGAAGATCGGCCCGGGCGCAATCGCGATCCCCTTGTCTCTCGCCTTTCGGAACAGCTCCAGGGAATCCACGCCGGCGGGCAGCTCCACCCAGTAGATGAAGCCGCCCTCGGGCCGTGTCGTCTTGGTCCCCTCGGGGAAGTGCCGCCGGACGGACTCGAGCATCTGCCCCAGCTGCTTTTCATAGATCCGCCGCACCCTGCGCAGGTGGCGTTCGTAGCCCCCGCCGGCCAGGAATTCGGCAACGGCCATCTGGGTGGGCGAGGCAGGGGCCAGTGTATTGATCATGCGCTGGTGCTCGATCTCCCTCCGGTAGCGGCCGGGGGCGACCCAGCCGACACGATATCCCGGCGCAAGCGTCTTGGAGAAGGACGAGCAGAGCACGACGAGCCCCTCCTCATCGAAGGACTTGGTTGCCCGGGGCCTCGTGTCGGAAAAGGAAAGATCGCCGTAGATGTCGTCCTCGATGAGCGGGATCTGCTTTTCGGCGAGCATCTTCACCAGGGCTTTCTTCCGGTGATCGGGCATGGAGCTTCCCGTCGGGTTGCTGTAGTTTGCGCTCACCAGGCAGGCCTTCACGGGCGCCTGCTCCAGGGCATATCCCAGCGCCTCCAGGCTGATCCCCTCCTTCGGGCTCGAGGGGATTTCCACGATCTTCAGCCCCATGGAGGCCATGGCCTGCAGGTGGTTGAAGAAGAAAGGCGACTCGATGGCCACGGCGTCCCCCGGCCGGCACAGGGCCCGAAGCGTTATGGCGATCGCCTCGTGGCATCCCGTGGTGACAACGACCTCGTCGGGCGTCAGCGGGCAGCCTGCCTGGATCGCCCGCTGGGCGATCTCGACCCGCAGCGGTTCGTAGCCGTTCGAGAAGTCGTAGGAGACACTCGTTGCGTCCTTTGTCCGCACGACGGTGGAAAGGATCCGGTTGAGCTTTCTTGCGGGCAGCAGATCCACGTTCGGTGTCGCCATGCCGAGGTTGAAATAAGCCGGGTTCGCGGCGGCTTTCACGACTGCCCGCGCGATTTCTCCGATGCTTGCTTCAGCCGGTTTCAGATCGGTCCTGGAAAGCTGCGGCTCCGTGACAGGCATCAGTCGCGGCGGTGAGACGTAGTAGCCCGACTGGGGGCGCGCCTCGATGAGTCCCCTCACCTCCAGGAGACGATAGGCCTCGAGCGCCGTCGAGATGCTCACCTTCATGGAGCGGCTGATATCCCGGATCGACGGGATCCGGTCACCCGACCGGTAGGTGCCGTGCCGGATGAGGTGATCCATCTTGCCGGCCACTTCCTCGTAAAGGGCGTTCGTTTTTGTTTTCATGGTCACCTTTCCTTGACCGGATCATAAGGCTCCCTGCAGAAACCGGGAAGATACAGTTGGACTTTTTTATTACCATAACAGTTTTAAAATACCACATCTGTTTGCCAAACAAATTTTGTTTCTGAATCTGTTGCCCCTTCCCTGTCGGGCCTATACTTGATTCCGTCGGCGGGTTGAGCTTGCTGAGAAGCTTGCCGGGTCAAACACATTTCATGACAGGGAGGGCTCGATGATGAAATCAGAGGAAACTCTCAGGCTGTGCCGGGATGCGCTGATCCGACTCGACGGGGATGTTATGGGCACGGTCGTCACGTGCAGGAAAGGGGTCTTGTGGCTGACCCAGACGGGCAATCCGGGGGATCACCTGATCCGGGCCGGCGAGGCCTTTTCCATCGACGGGCCCGGCGCTGTCCTGGTCAGCGCCCTGGAGGATTCCGCTTACGCGGTATCGGGGGGAACGGGTCATCTCCTCGGTTCTGAAAGGTCCTTCATGCCGGCTCTCCGTCGAATAGCGCGCCTGTTCGAGACGGCGAAAAGAAGCCTTTTGGCTTGACGATCGACACGTTGCCCCGTATCCTTTCGGGTAGCCTGCTGTTCCGAATCGCACAGGGTAAACGGGAATGGATATACCATCGGCGATCCTGATCGTACTGGGGCTTGCCCTCTTCGAGTCGATCACCAGCATCGACAATGCCATCATCAACGCCGAGGTCCTGCAGGGGATGCAGCACCGGGCGCGCAGGTGGTTTCTCACCTGGGGGATCCTGATTGCCGTGTTCGGCGTCCGGGGGCTTCTGCCCTGGCTCATCGTCTGGGTCATGACTCCGGGCCTGGGGCCCTGGGATGCATTCACGGCAAGCCTCACCGGCGACCCGGTAGCCCTCAAGGCCATCCAGGACAGCTCTCCCGTCCTGCTCATGGGGGGCGGGGTCTTTTTTGTCTTCCTTTTCTGTCACTGGATTTTTCTCGAGCCGAAAAAATACGGGCTCCCCGTAGAGCGCATCTTCGCCCGCCAGGGGGCCTGGTTCTATGCCGTCGTCTCGATTACGCTGACGGTTGTCGTCTGGTTTGCCCTCGATGACAGCCCGATGCTTGCCTTCGGGGCCGTCGTGGGCTCGTCGGCCTTCTTCATCACCCACGGCTTCAAACGCTATGCCGAGGAACAGGAGGCGCGCCTGCTCTCCGGCGAAGCGCACATGTCCGACATCGGCAAGATCCTCTACCTGGAGGTGATCGACCTGACCTTCTCCATCGACGGCGTCGTGGGGGCCTTCGCCTTCACCCTGTCGGTTCCATTGATTCTGCTTGGAAACGGGATCGGCGCCATCGTCGTTCGGCAGCTCACGGTCTACGGAGTCGACAGGATCAAGAAATACGTCTTTCTCAAAAACGGCGCCATGTACTCCGTCTTCGTCCTGGGCTGCGTGATGCTCGCCCACGGCTTCGGCTATCACGTGCCCGAGTGGCTCACCCCCCTGGCGACGTTTTTCATCGTCGGCTACTTCTTCTTCAAGTCCCGCTGGCAGGCCAAGAAAGCCAAGGCTTAGTTTTTCCTTTCTTCTCCTTCCACTTTCCATGACGCGGAGCTCATCTGCAATAGCCTGGGCCGATCATGGAGCATCCACGTTAGTAAACCATCTAATTGAAATTGTTGAAGCTCACATGAATTTTTTCTTGCAATTAGAATGAGTGTTCTAGTATTAATGTTCGTCATGGGACGGAAAGCACATTTCAAGCGCGATGAATTCATGGATGCGGCCTTGAGGGTGGTCGTCGAAAGAGGGCCTGGCGCCCTCACGATTGCGGCACTGGCAAGCGGCATGAAGGCCCCGATTGGCTCCGTCTATCACCGCTTTCCTTCCCGTGATGTGCTCCTTGCGGAGATGTGGATCAGGGTTGTGGAGTCCTTTCAGCAGGGATTTCTCGCGGCCCTGGCGTGCAACGGGCTGCTTGCATCGCTTTACACCGTGAACTGGGTTCGCGAGCACCCGAACGAGGGCCGCCTGTTGCTCCTGTACCGGCGTGAAGATCTGCTGTCCGGGGATTGGCCGGATCACCTGAGGGATCAAATTGTGCGCCTGTCCCAGGAGCTGGATTCAGGAATCCGGTCCTTTGCGGAAAAGCGTTTCGGGAGCCTCACGAAAGAAACGCTGCGTCGTGCCACCTTTGCCCTCGTCGACGTGCCGCTCGCGGCCGTCAGGCCGCACCTTCAGGAAGGGCAACCCCCACCCGGCATCGTCGATGAGCTCATCCGTGAAACCTATCTGGCCATCATAAGAGGAGACAAATGAAGATATACAACAGGCACGAAAGGAAAATTCAGGCACCCGTTACCGATGTCGGGGCAACCCTCGACACACTCTCCGGACCCGCCGATCAACTGTGGCCCGGGGACAACTGGCCCCCGATGCAGTTTGACCTCTCGCTAGGGGAAGGCGCCAGGGGCGGTCATGGCCCCGTACGATACCGCGTGACGGAGTATGTGCCGGGCCGCCGTGTTGTTTTCCAGTTCGAGGGCGAGGGATTGACGGAAGGCCTCGACGGCCGGCATTTCTTCGAGGTGATTCCCCGGCGGGACTGCACGCTGATCCGGCATGTTGTCGATGCCGATTGCGATCTCCGGACGTGGGCAAAGTGGCGCGTCCTGATCGAACCCATGCATGATGCCCTGATCGAGGATGCCTTTGACCGGGTCGAACGAGCAGTCAACGGCGGGTGTGTGAAACAGTCCCGGTGGAGCCCCTGGGTCCGTTTGTTGAGAAGGATGCGGAGGCGAAAGGCAAGCAAGCAGACGAGAGCTCACTGACCGCAAAGCCCCGCCGATCTGAACGCAAAAAGCCCCTCCCGCGAGAGGGGCCTTCACTTCCGGGGCATTTTGTCCCGCTGCATACCGTTCAGCTCTTCAGCACATCTCGCCGATGGGGCAGACGGCGATGCAGTTGAAGCAGGTGTACTGGAAGCCGATAAAGGATGCCTGATAGAGGCTCATGAGCAGCGGGTCCTTGAGGAGGGCCTGCTGTTCCTCCGGCGATTTTCCCACGAATTTGCGTAGATAGCCGATCATGGCCGGGATCCCGAACGGCTGGGATGCCCTCAGGCACTTCAGCTCTTCCGTTATTCCTTCCTTGTCGAGGGCTTTTCCCGGGCAGGCATCGACGCAGAGGCCGCAATCGTTGCATAGGTCTTCTTTCAGGGGCTCATCCGAGGAAAGCGGCAGTTCCGTGAGCAGCCCCGTGAAGCTCAACCGGGACCCGAAGCGAGGGTGAATCACGAGGTTGTGCCGGCCGAAGACGCCGAGACCCGATGCCACCGCCGCATGCCTCAGCGAGATGTCTCCCACAAGACCCAGCGTCGGGGCCGCCATGTCGAGGGGGTATGAGGAAAGCACGGGGGATGCTTTTTTGCCCGTCCGCCCCTCGATGAACCGGGCCATGAGGTAGAGGTGGCTCTTCGAGGTGTCCATCACCGCCATCCGGCCGGCGATGTTGAACCGCGGGTTTGAGCTGTCGAGGGCCCCGTCGATCATCCGGTGGGCGAGCACGATGATGGACCTTGCTTTCGGAAGATAGCTTTTCGGGTCAGGGGACTTGGGTGACTTGTAGTCCTCGAGGGCGACAAAGCCGATGGCATCCACCCCGAGGTCCTGGCCGTATTTTCGGATCTGCTCCTTTTCCATGCGGTCCTCCCGGATTTACAGTGGAATCCCCTTTAAAGGTCTTGTTCCTTTCATTCGTTAAAGCAGGAAGATCGCCACGATGATGACGCCTGCAAATCCCGCCATGGCGGGCCAGAGGTTGCGACCGGCGATCTCCACGGGGTCCGTGCCCGTGATGGCCGCCGCCGGGATCAGGGCCCAGGGGATGATCGTCCCGCCGCCGACGGCCACGGCGAAAAACTGCCCCAGCGCCCCCAGGGTGGCCACGTCGAGATTCGTCGGCCCGCCGAGGGCCTGGGCGAGGGTACCCACCAGCGGAAGTCCCGAAAACCCGGAGCCGTCGAGCCCCGTGATGCCTCCGACTACGGCCTGGATGACGGCAACGGGGATTGCGCTCAGCGGGACGGTATTTGCCAGGGCCTGGCCAAGATCGAAAAGAAGCCCCTTGGCCCCTTCACCGAATATGGCCTTTGCAGTGCCCGGGGAGCCCATGAAGAAGAATGCGGCGATCAGCAGAACCGGTGCGAAGATCCTGATCCCGAACATGAAGCCTGCGCGGGTGTGCTCGGTTAGTTTCTCGAATCCTTCCCTGCCGTACCCTCCCAGGGCAACGAATACCATGACGATACCGACGGTGCCGCCCAGCAGCGCCGTGGCATCTCCGCCCCGCAGCTTGAAGACGAGCATCCCCACAACATCCAGCGCAAAAAGGATCGCGATGGCGGGCAGTGCGATCTTCTTGAAACCGGGTCTGGCAGCGGTCCACTTCTCCCGCTCCTTCAGGGCCTCGGCCGAGGCCTCGAAGGGGGCCCACTCGATGGGTTTCCCTGCGTTGGCCTTGATGTCCCGCCTGACGGAGCGGAAGGACAGGGGCAGGGCGATGGCTGCCCAGACGGCGAGCATGGGGAGACTTTTCCACATGACGGCATCGATCGGAACGCCTGCCGTCTTGGCGGTGATCCCCGGGGCGCCCTGGATGATGAAGTCGGTCGTCAGTGCGCAGCCGTAGCCGAACATGCTGATGGCCATGGCTGCATTGATGGGAGAGAGACCCGCCTTGATGGCCGCTGGCAGAAGAAGTGCGCCCACCAGCGCGATGGCCGGCGAGGGCCAGATGACCCAGGCCACGAGCATGATGACGACACCCATGACCCAGAAAGCGATTTCCGGGGAGACGAGCATTTTCTGGACCGGCCTGAACATCATCTCCGCCAGGCCCGTCTCCTCGAGCATCTTCGCCATGGCCACGATAATCGAGATGATGGCGATGATCCCCAGCAGCTCGCTGAAGGCAACCGTCATGGAGTTGAAGACCGCCTGTACGGCCTTGACGAAACTGCCCGTGACGACCCATGCCAGCACGAGGGACGCCACAAGGCACACGAGGGGCGTTTCCCTCCGGAGCGTCATGGTGACCAGCACGGCCACGATGAAGAAAGCATAAACCCAGTGCGCAGCGGTGAGCTCAACCATTGACTCCCTCCTTTTCGTTTGGAAAGACCACTGCCCGTCAGGAAAAAATCGCAGTCATTCCGGCTCTCTCGACCTTCCTGCGGATCTCGTCCCCGTCGATGCAGTAGAGGCCTTTTGCCTTCATCCGATCGAAGTAGACCGACCCCGAGAAGGTGTACTTGAAGCCCAGGCCCTCCTCGGTTGCCATCCGGGCCCCCACGTACCCGATCGCATCGCCCGCTGCAAGGGCATCGGGCAGGATCAGCGGCTTTTCCCTCCGGACGTGCCGCACGGCATTGCACCCGGCAAGGGTCCCCGTGACGATGGCCTCCGTGTGGCCTACGAGAAGCCCTGCCTTCTCGCCCGCGCAAAACAGGTTCTCTACGCCGTCGACCTTCAGGGCGTCGTTGCGGGGCGACATGCCCACGTAGCGGATGGAGTTGCCCATGCCGCCTGCGTAGGGGTCTTCGTAGCGGGCGTTTTCGAGCCCGGGGATCTTCCGCAGGGCCGCCAGCGGGAAAAAGGGGACCATGAGCTTGGCATGCCCCGTGTCCAGGAGGATTAGATTTGCCTGGAATTCCGGGATGGCATACTGCTGACAGGCCTTGATGGAGGTTTGAACTTCCTTTTGCAGGGAAAGAGGAAGGGGGATGATGACGACCCCTTTCCGGGTCAGGACATCGGCGATGTCCCTGGACAGGGACTCCTTGAGAAGCTTGCAGGAGCCGCTCATCGCCCCGATCTGGCCGCCCTTGCGACCCACCCGTTCCTTGACGCCGCACAGGGCCGTCAGGCTCACCCTGCCGCCGAAGGCGGGACAGCGAAGGATGCACAGGACGCATCCGTTCCCGTATTTTGCGCACTGGCCCGGCGGGCCTGCGGTCCCCGTCGCGTCGATATAGGCATCGGCAGGAAAGCTGACCGTCTCGTCGTTTTCGATCCCGTGGACGACGATGATCCGGCCGTCTTTCATCTCCGCGTCATTGACCCGCGTGGATAGCCGGATCTCGACCCCTTTTGACTCGAGATGAGCCTTCACAATGGGCTCCATGGTGGCCACGTTGTAGAGGGACGCGTGGGGATGCCCGGGAAACTCGATGTTACGGTGAAGGGAGTTGGCGTCGGCGAGCTCGAAGAGTTCGCCCCCGCCCATGGCGATCATCTCCTCGGCGGCGGTGAAGCGGCCGTTGTTTCGCATGATCCCGCCGACCAGCCCCGTCCCCAGGATCATGTCCGTGCGCTCGACGAGGGCCACCTCGGCCCCTTTTTTTCTGGCTGACAGGGCGGCGGCGCATCCCGCCCAACCCGCCCCGACGATGACGATCTTCATCCGGCAGTTCCTCAACAAAGAGTGATGAATCGTACCGGCAATTTCCGGACTTGTAAATGGGAAAGACGGCTCCGGCGCTCCTTCGAAAAAGGTCTAAGGTCCCGGCGCCGATCTCCCGATTAAATAATCAGGGTGAAACCGATGAAGGCATCCAGGGAAGATCTGCATCAGTTCGAGTACGGCGTGGGGCTTGCCTCGCTCGTCATCCTCGTGGCCGGGCTCAACATCCTCGATGCCATCTTCACCCAGGTGATCCTCGCCACGGGCGGCGCCGAGTGCAACCCCGTCGTCCGCGCGGCCATCGATATCTACGGCGACCGGTTCTGGATCTGGAAGGTCGTCGCCGTTTCCTCCCTGCTCATCCTCATGTGTCTCTACAGCCGGCTCAGGCTCTTCCGGGTGATCCTTGCCGGCACGGCCCTGCTCTTTGCGGGCGTCATCTCCTGGCAGGTTCACCTCCTGGCCAACGGCCCCCTCGCCCGCTGATTCACCCCGCGCATTTTTTTCGTTGCCGTCTTGATCGCACCGCCTTTGCGTGGTAGAGAGGTTCCGTTCAGGGTCTGAAAGGGGGAAGAGATCATGCCTGTCATCCATCCGATCCTCGTCGGCATCGGGCAGATCACCTACCGTCCCGAGGAACATCCCGATTACCTCCATCCCCTGCAGCTCGGGAAGATCGCCGCGGAATCCGCAGCGGAAGACTGCCGCTGTCCCGCCGTCCTCGGCCATGCCGACACGGTGACCGTCATCAACATGTTCTCGCACGGCTACAGGGACCCGGCGGGCATTTTCTGCGAAATGCTGGGGATTCAACCCCGTGTCCGCGAGTACACGGCCATGGGCGGCAACACGCCCCAGTGGCTGGTGAACCGGACGGCCGACCGGATCGCCCGGGGCGAGATCTCCGTTGCGGTTCTCGTGGGGGCCGAGGCCATGAACGGCGCCCCGGCCGAGACGCGCGACAACTGGCTGCAGGACCTGGCCTCTGCGGGCGGCCCCGAGATGGTGGGCGACACGCGGTGGGGCTCAACGCCGCACGAGATGCTGCACCACGCCCGCTACCCCCTCGAGATCTACCCGCTTTACGAGAATGCGCTGCGAGTCCCGCGAGGGATGAGCATCGAGGAAAACCGGGCCTTTCTCGCCCGGTACTGTGCGGGATTCTCGAAAATCGCCTCGGAAAACCCCCGCGCGTGGTTCCGGAAGGCCCGGTCGATCGCAGAGATCGGGACCGTGACGGATCGCAACCGGATGGTGAACTTCCCCTATACGAAGTACATGAACCCCATCATGAACGTGAACCAGGCCGCCGCCGCCGTCATGATGGGAACCGATACGGCCGGAAAGCTCGGGATCCCGAGGGAAAAGTGGGTCTACCTCCACGGCGGGGCCGACGGCACCGACAAGTGGTTTCTGTCGGAGCGAGGCGATTTCACCTCGAGCCCGGTGGTGCGCGAGGTCTCCTCCGCATGTCTCTCCATGGCCGGCAGGGAAATCGGCGACATGGATCTCTTCGATCTCTACAGCTGTTTTCCCAGTGCCACACTTCTGCAGGCCCGCGAGATGGGCCTGGACCTCGAGAGGCTCCCGCCGCTCACCCTCACGGGAGGCCTGCCCTACTTCGGCGGCCCCGGGAACAGCTACACCCTTCATGCCATCGTGGAGGCCGCGGAAAGACTGAGGAAAGATCCCTCGACGTTCGCCTTCATCTCCGCCCTGGGCTGGTTCTTCACCAAGTATTCGGCGGGTATCTACAGCGGTCAGGAGCCCGGGCGGACCTGGGACCGCAAGGGCCAGGGGGCGCTGCAGAAAAAACTCGACGCGCAGCAGGCGCCGCCTCTGAACATGGCCCCGAAAGGCACGGCTGCAGTTGAGGCCTACACGGTCATGCACGATCGCAAGGGCGAGCCGGACTACGCGATCATCGTTGCCCGGCTGGAGAACGGCGAGCGGTGTTGGGCCATGACCGAAAAGGACCCCGATCTCTTTGCCGCCATGGAGAAGGAGGAGTTTGTCGGCAAAAAAGGGCGTGTGAGCCCCGGGGGCGATGACCCGAACATCATCAAGTTCTGATCGGACCCGAACGTGAAGTGAAGAGTCCCTCCGGTACGAGGGGCTTGTTGCGCATGCCGCTCCTTCACGAAGCCCGGTGGCGATAACTGAGGCTGATTCCGTCACCCGGGGTCGTGCTGACGATGACCGTGTCGAAATCGGGAAGCCTGCGGACCGTTTCCGCATAGTCCTTCATGTCGCCGGCCTCGGAGAGGGCATTGTGCGCGGCGATCATCCCGCCCGGGGCGAGCTTCTTCGGGTAGAGCTTTCTGAAATAATCCATCTGTCCGTCCTTGTCGGCATCGAAGAACACAAAATCAAAAGGGCCCCTGAGCGCCGCAATCTCCCGGTGGGCATCTCCACGGATCAGCGTGATCCTCCCGGCAAGGCCTGCGTCCTGGACGTTCTTCCGGGCCACGCCGTGCCGCCCCGTGTCGATTTCGATTGTCGTCAGCCTTCCCCCCGTCTCTTCGAGGGCAAGCCCCATCCAGATCGCCGAGTAGCCCTGGGACGTCCCCACTTCGAGGACATGGACCGCACGCGTTGCCTTCACCATGAGGTGGAGAAACTCGGCATCCTTTCGGGGGGTGCTCCAGTACCGGCCGATCTTCGATTCCATCTCGTCCAGGATCTTTCTGACCCGGGAGGGGTCGGCCTTGGAGGGCTTGCGGCTCGCATCCCCCGTTTGCGCCAGGACAGGCGACGCCCACACCCCGAACGTCAGCATGCCTGCCACCCCGCCTGCCCGTTCAAGGAATTCCCGCCTGCCCAGTTTTTGACCGGTTTTCATGCCAGTGCCTCCTGCTCCAAGAAAGTGCATGAGTGTTTGAGTGCAGAAGTGTCTGAGTGACGGAACAAAAAATTTATTTTCATTCTCTTCACTTTTTCACTCAGACACTTAGACACTTTCTTCACTTCTCCTTTTGAAGCCGCCATGCCGCCAGTCCCGCGGCAAGGGTCGCAAACCCCACGAGGCTTTCCAGCGGCCGCTGCAACACCGTGAAGGCCGTCATGGCCACGACCCCGGCGAGGAAAAGCCAGGGGACGACGGGGTAACCGGGCACGGCCAGGGATTTCCCTTCCCGCTTTCGCAAAACGATCAGGGCGGCCACGGTTGCCGCCGTACTGATGCTCAGGGTGAATCCGATCCAGGTGAGAAGCGCATCGAAGGTTGCGCTCCAGAGAAAGAGAAGGGCAAGCCCCGCCTGCAGGGCAATGGACGCTCTCGGGGGGCCCGATGCTGCGGCAAGCCACCGGGGCAGTACCCCGTCGAGGGCCATCTGCGCGTAGACGCGGGGGCCCGCCATCACCAGCGACGAGACGCTGCTGACAAGCACAACGGCGATCAGGCCCGCCACGGCCTCCTCCATCAAGGCCCCGCCGACGGCCCTCGCCGCAATGCGGCCCACCTCGAGCTTGCCGGCCAGCTCGGCGACGGGGGCGGAAAAGACAAAGACGGCGTTTAGCCCCAGGTAGAGAAGCGTGACCAGCGCCGTGCCGAGGATCAGCGAACGCGGGATCGTCCGCTCCGGGTCTTTGATCTCACCGCCGATGTATATCGCTGCGTTCCAACCGGAATAGCTGAAGGAGATCCAGATGAGAGAGACGCCGAAGACCGCAACCGGGAAGGGGGGATCGGGTTGAGCTGCCGGAAGTTCGATCCTGCAGGCGGCGATCGCGACAAAGACGACGATCAGGATGACCTTGGCGAGCACCGCCCCGTTCTGTACCTGCGCGCCCCGCCGGACCTCTGCGGCGTGCACGGCTGCAAAGGCCAGGATCAGGACGGTGCCCGCCAGGGGAGGCGGGGCGCCCCCGAACCAGGGCCTTGCATAGGCGCCGAAGGCGAAAGCCGCCGCCGCAATCGGGGCCGAGAAGCCGACGAGCAGGGAGAGCCACCCCGCCACGTATCCCGCCGCAGGGTGCAGGGTGCGGGACAGAAAGAGGTACTCGCCGCCGGATTCGGGGATGCGCCGAGCAAGCGCCCCGTAGCACATCGCCCCGAGGGCCGCCTGCACGCCCCCGACGGCCCAGGCGGCCAGCACATACCACGGCGAGCCGAGATCGGCGAGCAGAAAGCCGCTCGTGGTGAAAACGCCCGCCCCGATCATGTTTGCAATGACGAGGGCCGTGGCGCTCGTGAGCCCCAGACTTCTTTGCGGAGTCACATCCTGCTCCTGCGGGGCCTATTTTTTCGCCGGTGCCGGTTCAGTGAGTTCCGCCGCGACCCCGGCGATGCGCCTGGCCTCGGCCGCATTTTTTTGATGCTCGCGACAACCCGCTCCCCGGTCATCATGGCCGTTGCCCTCTTTCCTTGTTGCCCTTGCGTCTTTTCGCATCCATGGACGGCAGTATAGGGGAATCGGCATTCTCGATCAAGCAGACTCGTTTCGTGAACCGGGCTCGCGATTCCGGCAGCCCGGGAGCGGGGAAATGAGAAAGGAAATAACCCTTGACCCCGGGGGGAAAGCCGTGTAGCATTGCACAACTTGCATCGGTGAGTCCTTTTTGAGAACTCCCGCTGTGATCTGGGCCGGATGTGAACATTTTGTCGTGTAGAGGTTGACCACCATGCTCTTCAAAGTGGTGGTTTTTTTATTTCTGCCGTTGTTTTTTATCCGCCTGAAAAATTTTCGAAAGGAGGATAACGGCAATGTCAGAAGGAAAAGTCAAATGGTTCAATGAGCGCAAGGGCTTCGGTTTCATCGAGACCAGCGAAGGCAATGACGTCTTCGTGCACTTCAGCGCGATCCAGGACAGCGGCTTCAGGACCCTACAAGAGGGCCAGCGCGTGAGCTTCGAAGTCGAGCAGGGCCAGAAAGGCCCCGCGGCAGCGAATGTGAGGGCGCTCTAGGCCGACCCAATACTCAGGGGGCACTTTCCCGCTCAGGACAGGGGAAAGTGCCCTTGCTGGATCTTCCGATCGATCCCTCCTCTGCTGCTTGCATGCAGGGGTTACTGTCCCCTGACCCTGGAAGGTCCTGAGGAAGACAGAAGAATGAAAGGAGACAAACATGAGCAAGAAACTATACGTCGGAAACCTCTCGAGTGAGGCGACGGAAGAGGAACTGCGTTTCAATTTTGCCCAGGCCGGCACGATCTTGTCGGTAAGCCTCATCAAGGACCGGATGACGGGCCTGAACAAGGGCTTCGGGTTCGTGGAGATGGAAACCGACGAAGGCGCCCGCAAGGCCATCGAGTCCTTCAACGGCGGCGAGCTTCACGGCAAGGTCATCGTCGTCAGCGAAGCCAAGCCCCCGAAGGATCGGCCGGCAGGCGGCGGATTCGGCAGGGACAGCCGTCCCCGTCCGGGCGGATTCGGCCGGGGCCCCGGAAGGCCGGGTGGCGGCGGCGGGCGGCGTTACTAGGCCGCAGGGAAGAAACCGGACCTCCCCCCGCGGGGTGAGGTCCGTCGTCTTTCCCGCCAGCCAATCGGTGACCGACATGACCAAACCGAAACTTGTACTGATACACCCGTCCCCCGACAAGGACCGCCTCATCTCCAGGCGACGGACCAAGTCCTCCGTCGCCCAGCTGAACCTGCCCATCCTTGCCGCCCATGCCGACGACCGGTTCGACGTGCGCATCCTCGACGAAAATGTCGAGGAGATCAATTTTGACGCCGTCGACGCGGACCTCGTCGGGATCTCCCTCATGACCTGTACGGCCCTTCGCGGCTACGAGATCGCCGACGGCTTCCGCCGCAGGGGAGTGAAAGTCATTCTCGGGGGCATGCACGTCTTTTTCCTGCAGGACGAGGCTCTGGAGCATGCCGATGCCATCGTGATCGGCGAGGCCGAGTACGCCTGGAACGACCTGCTGGACGACTTTTTCGCCGGGAGGCTGCAGAGGAGCTATCGTGCGGAGAGGCTGCATGATCTTGCCGGCCTGCCCCGCCCCCGCCTCGATCTGCTGAAGCCCGGCGCCTACTCCTTCCAGAATGTCGTCGAGACCTCGCGGGGCTGCCCCAACCGGTGTAACTACTGCGCCGTCACCGAGTTCTGGGGATCGAAATTCCGGTTTCGCCCCGTCGAGGAAGTGATCGACGAGATCAAGGCCCTGCCGCCCGGGGACCTGCTCTTTATCGACGACAACATGTTCGGGCACTCGGAGCGCTCGAAGGAGCTCTTCCGGGCCCTGATCCCGCTGAAGCGCCGGTGGGTCGGACAGGGGGACCTGCGGCTGGCGCGGGACCCGGAGCTGCTGGATCTCGCTGCGCGCAGCGGCTGCAAGTGGCTCTTCATGGGTTTCGAGACGACGAGCGTGGAGAATCTCAGGTCCCTGGGCAAGGCGAAGCTGAACCGCGCGCCGGAATACGAGCAATCCATCGCCACCATCCATCGCTCGGGGATCAAAATCCTGGGTTCTTTCATGTTCGGTCTCGACAACGACGGACCGGACGTGTTCGACCGGACCCTCGACTTCTGCATCGGAAACCGGCTGGAGTGCGCAAACTTCTACGTCCTGACGCCCCTGCCCGGGACAAAACTCTTCGATGAAATGAAGGCAAACGACCGCATCGAGCACTTCAACTGGTCCCGTTACGATGCCAACCACGTCGTGATCAGGCCCGCCCACATGTCCAAAAAGGAGCTCACGGAGGGCTACATCCGGACCTATCACGCCTTTTATTCGATGCGCTCCATTGCCAAGCGGGCCCTGGCGACCAGGCGCGACAAGGTCCACACGGTCGTCATGAACATCGGCCGGAAGCTCAACGCCCGCTACTTCGAAGAGGGCTGCCGTCTCTAGCGGCGCCTGCGGCAACGGATGAAAAAAGAGGGATTTCGCACAAGCGGAATCCCTCTTTCGTTTCAGCGCCCTGCACGGTCCTTCAGCGGCCTTTGAACCGGGCCTCCCGCCTCTCGATGAAGGACCGGACCCCCTCGGCGGCATCGTCGCTTGCCATGATGGGCACGAGATCCGGCAGCAGCCGCGCGATGGCCGCCCTGTCTCCCTCCGAACGGGCCCGCCTGGCCGAGGCAAGCGATGCCTGGACGCCCAGGGGCGCCTGCCTGGACACTTTCCCGGCGATCTCCAGGGCCCGGTCGAACTGCCGGCCCGGCTCGGTCACCTCCTGCACGAGGCCGAGGCGCAGAGCCTCGCCTGCGTCGATCTCGTCGCCCGTGAGCAGGTAGCGCATGGCGTTTCCCCACCCGATCTCCCGATGCAGGCGCACCGTTGCGCCCCCCACGGCGTAAATCCCTCGCCTCACCTCGATCTGCCCGAATCGCACATCCGCGGCCGCGACACGGATATCCATGGCGAGCATGAGCTCCAGGCCGATGGTGTAGCAGATCCCCTGGGCGGCCATGACCACGGGCTTGCCCACCCGCCTTGTCTCGTCGAGACCGAAGGGGTCGCATGCGCCCGCAGGCAGTTCGGGAAATCTCGCCTCGCTGAAAAACGGGGCCCACCGGGGAAGATCGAGTCCGGCCGTGAAATGCTTTCCGTGGGCATGCAGCAGGCCGCATCGAAGCTCCCCGTCGCGGTGAAGCTCCCCGAGGGCCGCGGCCAGCTCCCGGTACATCTCCACATCGAATGCGTTCATCTTGTCGGGGCGGTTGAGCCCCATGAGGAGCACATGGCCTCTTCTCTCCACGATGATCTTCTTTTCGCTCATCGGCACCTCTCCGGAGTGTTGTAAAAAGTCTCAGAGGAAGGATCTCCCCCCTCCCGCACGGGCGGCGTCCTTCCCTGCATCGCCATCATAGCGATCTTTGACCGGCTCGCCCACCCTTTTTTCGTGATGATGCTCTTCCCGTGAAGTCCCGTGAGCGGGCCGCCCCTGCGCATCGTCGGAAGGCCTCTCCACGTCGTGGAGAACCTGCACGCAGGCCCCCATGGTTTTCCGGCCCGCTTCGGCATCGCCTGCCCTGCAATTCCTGTAATGCACGGCGGCATCACAGGGCTCATCCAATCCCTGAGTCGATCCTAAGGGATTTGGGCAGAACGACTCATCCTGCCGCCAATGGTAAACGGGGTCCCCTGTATTAGAATAAAGTGTAACCCGCTCACCCAACTTGAAGAAAGGAGGTCTGTCATGTTTGCACCGAAAGCCATCCTCGTTCCCACGGATTTTTCCGAGTACTCGGACCGGGCCGTGAAGGAGGCCGTGGACATCGCGACGCAGAACAACGCGAAGATCTATCTCCTGCACGTCGTCGACAAGCTTCAGCAGTGCGCCATCGACTACTGCATCCCCATCGAGACCATGATGAAGGTCCAGTCCGACAGCGAGAAGGAGGCCACGAAGAAAATGCAGGAGGAGGCGAACAAGATCCTGCAGTCCAGGAAAATCGAAGTGACCTTCGATGTCAAGTCGGGCACCCCCTACGAGGAGATCCTCAAGGAGCAGCAGGAGAGAAAGGCCGATCTCATCGTCATCGCCTCCCACGGCCGGACAGGCCTCCTCAAGAGCGTCATCGGCAGCGTGGCCGAGCGGGTGATGCGCGAGGCCAAATGCCCGGTCCTTCTCGTCCGCTGAGCACGTCGCCTCTTCGTTGTGATACCGGCAGGGCGCTGTGGGATCGGCGAAGGGGATCGTCCGCCCGCGAACCCATCAGGGTCTTGATTTCTGAATGTCAGGCGCTGGAGGATTGTACCCCCCTCCGCGCAGGGGGTACGATGGACCCTCATCGTATCGTGCAGCTTCTGAGTCCCCTCCTCGAGTGCCGCCGACGGGGCCCCTTCCCCCGGGCGGCACTTCCTTGTCGGAGGACAGACGGTGCCGACGATGGCGCCGCTTGCGCCGATCGTCGCACGAAAAAGGGCGGCGGGACCTCACGATCCCGCCGCTCCTCTGAGTTGTCGGTCCAGCTCTCATCAGGCAGCGGCCGATGTCCTGCTCAGAGACTCCCCCTTGTCCAGGAGCACCTTGACCGGCACCGGGTTGGCCACCGTGTTGTAGACGGGAGAGTATTTCGCGGCCAATCGGACGAGCTCTTCCTTCTTGTCCTCCGGGATATCGGCATCGATTTTGAAATACACGCGTATCCCCTCATAGCCGACCTTCACGTCTTCCGAAATCCCGAGAAACCCGCGCAGGTCCAGATCTCCTTCCAGCCGCATCGAAAGTCCCCTGATCTCGATCCCCCGGACGGCGGCCTGCGCGATGAGGCTCGTGGTCAGGCATCCCGAGAGGCCGACGAGAACGTACTCGACGGGGTTTGCCCCCACGTTGTTGCCCAGCAGCACCGGCGGCTCGTCGATCTCGAAAACGAGCGGTTTGCGTGACGTGTCTTCCTGCAGGGCCCCGTAGAAGTCCTTGACCGTCGCGCGGTTGTGGGTGCCCTCCATCCACTGGTTGGTTGCACGGAATTTGAACTTTGCGATCTCCGGGTTCTTCCGGATTGCGTCGATTGTCCCCGTCAGTTTGGTCACATTGATCCCGTTCAAGATGTTATCCTTTGTCATGGTTTCCTCCTTCCCGACATGGGTTCATGTTGCTGACAAGAATTTCCCCTGCCTTTTCCGGAGCGGAAGGGCTGATCCCATCGCTCTCCATGGCGGGTGAAGACGGAACGTTTGGAGGGAAAGCAAGGCCTGGGCCACCGGGGACAACGTCCGTCAAGCCGCCTTCGCCTTTCTCAAGGCGCTGCAGGTCAGGCAGATGGAGAGCCCCTTTTTGTACATGTAATCGAAAACGTCCCCGCTCATCACGTCGTCGAGATTTTCCTTTCTCGCCCGGAGCTGCCTCTCCCAGCAACTCTTCTCCGTAATCAGCAGACGGCCGGGCTGATTGGGACACTGCACCATCCGGTTGCGGTTTTCCGCCATCCACTTCTCGATCTGGTGTTGATACCCTTTCATGGCGCCCTCCTTTTTATATTCATGCCGTTGGTCATCGATCCCGGAATGTCATTCCCGTTTTGGGGCTGAGGGATGTCATTCGGTTGCAGGCAGAGCGTGATCATGTTATTTTCAATTCCGTCACCGCGCATCACCGGCTCTGTCCTGCCGGATCGGGGGGTCGGTGACGATATTTTACCGTTCCTTAAAGTTTAATCCATCTGCGTAAACATGATTTGAGGCGGGAAAATCCCTCAGGGCCGTCTAAGGAAAAGGATGAGAAAGGATCAGGATTAAACTGAAGGCACATCGGGTTAATCCCCATTTTGCCCGCTGGTCTTCAGTGGTATAAATTAATCAATAATCCAATCGTCGGGATTGCGAAGCGCTGCACCCCTCACGCGCCTGTCGGGCATGCCGGTGCGGGGAAAAATCTTTCCATACCGAAAAGAGGCAAAAACACCTCAACGGCTGGCAGTCTATGACGGCGCCGGCTTCCGGACCCCCGGGAGTGGCGTAATCACCCCAACGAGACATGCGGGAAAGAAGACAACAGGAGCGAAGAGAGATGTCGACCATACGGGTTTTGCTTGCCGATGACCACAAGATCATCCGGGACGGACTCAAGACGCTGATCGAAAAGGAAGCCAACATGGAGGTGGTCGCCGAGGCGGAAAACGGCCGCAAAACGGTCCGGCTGGCCCAGAAGCTCCACCCGAACGTGGTGATCATGGACGTGACCATGCCGGACATGAACGGGATTGACGCCACGCGGAAGATCATGGAAGAGACCCCCGGGGTCCGGATCATAGGCCTCTCGATGCACTCCGACCGGCGCTATGTGCTGGGCATGCTCGAGGCCGGGGCGTGCGGCTACCTTCTCAAGGATTGCGCCTTCGAGGAATTGGCCACGGCCATCCGCAATGTGGCGGGCGGGAACACGTACCTCAGCCCGAGGATCGCCGAGGTGGTGGTCAAGGGGTATCTCGACAAGGCGCCGGGGCCTTCCCATGGATCGGGTTCCTTGCTCACGCCCCGCGAGCGCGAGGTCCTCCAGCTTCTGGCCGAGGGGATGGCGGCCAAGGAGATTGCCTCGCACCTCAACGTCAGCGTCAAGACCGTCGAGACCCACCGCCGGAACATGATGGAGAAGCTCAACATGCGAAGCATCGCCGAGCTGACGAAGTATGCCGTCCGCGAGGGGCTGGTGAGCATCGAGGGGTGAGCCTGACGCCCGTCCTGCCGGCGCCGACAGGCCGGTGGGGCAGGTCCTCTTTCGTCAGCGTCGGCTCCGGTCAGGCGCCCTTTTTCCCGTTCCGGGCCTTGAGCGATGCGGTGTTGCCTGCCGCCCCCTTCGGCAGGTTGACGGATACCTCCGAACCTCTTCCCGGCCCGGACTTGATATGGATGCTCCCGCCGTAAGACTTCACCCTCTCGCGGATGCTGAACAGGCCAAACCCGCCCTCGGATTGCACGGTGCCGATCATCCCGGTATCGAATCCCTGCCCGTCATCGGTAACGACCGCGCGGACTGCATTCTTCTCCTCGACGAGCCGAATGCCGGCATTCCGGGCCCGGCTGTGCTTGACGATGTTCTGCACAAGCTCCTTCACCACCTGGAAGATCAGCACCTCCATGTCCTGCCCCAGGTTTCTGAGCCTGCCTCCAAATGAACACGAGACGGCGATGCCCTGCCTGGCGTTCACTTCCTCCGCCAGGGCTTCCACGGCCACCTGCAGTCCCATGTCGTACAGCACGGGATTGCTGATGTCCGTCATCAGGGCCCGTGTCTGCCGGATGGACTGACCGAGCAGCTCCTGGGCCTCCGAGACGGCAGCGCGGAATTCGTCGTTGCCCGGCACGCTCCTGAGCAGGTCGAGCCTCATTTTCGTCGCCGCCAGCGCCTGGGCCACCTCGTCGTGCAGAAGCACCGATATTTTCTTGCGCTCCCGCTCTTCCGCCATGACCAGCTCCGAGGCCAGCTTGCGCAGGTCGTTGCGGCTCTTCTCGAGATCCTCCAGGAGCAGGATCAGCTCCGTCGTGCGCTCCCGGACCCTCTGCTCCAGCTGCTCGTTGGCGAGCCGCAAAGCCTCTTCGCTGGCACGAAGCTCCTGTTGCGCCTGGAGGCGCTGCATGGCGACGGCGACCTGATCGGCCACGGTCCGCATCAGCTCCACCTCCTCAGGGGTGAAGCGGGCCCGGGTTTTCGTTCCGAAGGACAGTGTGCCGATGAGGCGGTCCTGGGCCTTGAGCGAGTGGCAGCAGTAGGCCTGGATCCCGTAGGAACGGACCAGCTCGGTCCGTACATCCGGCGTGTGGAAGATGTCCTCGGCGACGATCCGGGTCTTGTCCCGGGCAACGCAGCCGCAGACGCCCACCCCGTAGTCCAGCCACTCAAGCTTCCGGACTTCCTCGTCGGGGATGCCGGCGCAGGCATTCAGGCGGAGCTTCCCGGCATTTTCGTCGACCATGAAGTTGAAGAACGCATGGCAGTCCAGGTGCTCCATGACGCCCCGGC
This sequence comes from Syntrophaceae bacterium UBA5744, assembly GCA_002419215.1. Classification (GTDB taxonomy): domain Bacteria; phylum Desulfobacterota; class Syntrophia; order Syntrophales; family UBA2192; genus UBA2192. The sequence continues at coordinate 26,396 of DIFQ01000085.1, read as the reverse complement.
AGAGCTCCTCGATGAGGTCCTGAGGGTCTTCGGTGGACAACAGCCGCCCCGCCGTGCCGGAGAGCAGGCGGAAACGCGCCTCGCTTTCCTGCAGGGCCTGCAGGGTCTGCCGGCTCTGCATGCGCAGGCGCAACGATGCGATCCCGTAGGTCAGATCGTCGGCCATCTCGGAGAGCAACTCAATTTCCTCTTCGGAGAAAGATTCAGGCTGGGTCGAATAGATGGTCACGGCGCCGAAGGCCCTCCCGGCGTCCAGCAGGGGCAGGGCGAGGGATGAGGCATAGCCTCGCTTGAGGGCTTCGTCGCGCCAGGGCTCGAACCGTGGATCGGTGAGCATGTCCGTGCACAAAATCGGTTTCCCGGTCCGGATCGACGTCCCGGTGGGGCCCCGGCCCTGCTCCCGGTCGGCCCAGGTCAGTGTCAGTGTCTCCAGGTACCCTCCGGAGAAACCGGCATGCGCGACGGGCCGCACCGATCTGTCTTCGTCGTCACAGGCATAGCCGATCCAGACCATGGCATAGCCGCAATCCTGGACGACGATGCGGCATACCTCCTCCAGGAAGGCCAATTCCTCCTCGGCGCGCATGAGGGCCTCGTTGCTCCGGCTCAATGCCCGCAGCGTCCGGTTGAGCTTGCGCAGCTCTTCTTCCTGCCCCCTGCGTTCCGTGATGTCGATGCAGGTGCCCACCCATTCCCGCACGCTCCCGTCCTCATTCAGGACCGGCACGCCGCGGGCCAGGAAATACCGGTAGATACCGTCATGGCGGCGCAAGCGGTATTCGGTCTCGTAGCCCTGTTTTTCATCAACGGCCTTTCGCCAGACGGCCAGGGTGATCTCGACGTCGTCGGGATGAATCGCCTTTGACCAGCCAAAGCCCCGCATCTCGTCGAAGGTCTGGCCTGTATAGTGTCGCAAGGCGGGGATGTCATCCACGACTTCACCGTCGGCATTGGTCGTCCAGCCCACCTGCCCCGTGACTTCGATGTACGAGCGATACCTCGCTTCACTCCGGCGCAGGGCCTCCTCGGCCCGCTTGCTCTCGGTTACGTCGATGCAGACGCCGGACATTCTGAGGGGTCGGCTGCTCTCATCGTAGGAGGTGCTGCCCCACACGCGAATCCAGCGCTGCCGTCCATCGGGGCGGATGATGCGGTACTCGTTTTCAAGGGGGGTTCTCTCCCGGATCGAGCCGTTGATTCCCTCCATGGCCTGCTGACGGTCATCCGGGTGCAGGACACCCAACCATGTGTCGAACGATGCCGATGTCATCGGGTCTAGGCCGAAGAGGTTGTAGAACTCTTCCGACCACGTGAGCGTCCCCGTTGATATATCCCAACCCCACAGCCCGGCATTTGCGGCTCGTTGAGCGATCTTGAGCAATTCATAGGAAGACCGAAGAGACTCCTCCGCCTCCTTGCGGTCGGTGACGTCTCTCCCGAACGAGATCGTTCCCCTCACCTGCTCACCCTCGTGGATCTCACTGTTGCGCCACGAAATGACCCGCTCCCTGCCGTCCTTGGTCAGGATGGGATTCTCGAATTCGGAAGGAAAGGAACAGCTCTGCAGCCGCAAAAATTCGTCCCATACGTGCGGGTAACGGTCCCTCGGCACCGCGACCTCGAACCAGTTTCGGCCGAGCATTTCCGCACGGGTGTAGCCGGTGATCTTTTCCGCGGCGTCGTTGAACGTCTGCACGTTGCCTGCGTCATCGAGCCCCACAATGAGCACGTTGGCCGTCCGGATGAGCGTTTCGGCGTAGTCCTTGGCATGCTGCAGCGCCTTCGTACGCTCCGATACTCGCCGTTCCAGGGATTCGTTGGCCTCCTTGAGCGCGGTTTCGGCCTTTCTGAGCTCCGTGATGTCGCGCGCCGCGGCAAATACGCCCTGGGCATCTCCGGCCTCGTTGCGGTAGATGCTGGCATGATACAGCACGTCGATCAGGCGTCCGGTTGCATTCCGAATCGTGAGCGGATAGTCCCGAACCTGGCCTTCGGTGAAGACCTTCATGTAGCCGGCCCGGGCGGCCTCCGGTTGGGTGAAGTAGTCGGAGAAGTCGCTGCCGATGAGGCGGTCGCGGGGAACGCCTGTTGCCTGCTCGGTGGCCTGGTTCACGTCGGTGATTCGTCCCTCCGGGTTGATGGTAACCAGCGGGTCGAGGTTGGCCTCGATCAGGCTGCGCGCGTAAAGTGCCGCAGCCTTCAGCTCGGCTGTCCTTTCCCGGACGCGCCTTTCCAGATGTTCTTTCGCTTCGAGCAGCGCCTCCTCTGCCTGTTTGCGTTTTGTGACGTCCAGGAAAATCACTGCAAACTGTCCAGGCGCCGTCCGGTAAGCGGAAACCTCGTAGTCCCTGTTGAGCGCCGAGGAGCGGCTCTCGAAATGTGCAGGCGCACCGGTGAGAGCAACCTCGCCGTACCGCTGGATCCAATCGGGCTCCGTGCCGGGCATGACTTCAACCACGGTTCTGCCGACCACGTCCTGCCGCTTCAGCCCGGTCAGCCTTTCGAAGGCCGGGTTGACAGCGAGGAAGCGGTAGTCGCAGGGTCTGCCGCTTTGGTCGCAGAGCAATTCATAAAGGGCGAACCCTTCGTTCATGCCCTCGAAGAGTCTCCGGTAGCGCTCCTCGCTTTCCTGCAACGCCGACTCCGCCCGCTTGCGAGCGGTCACGTCCCAACCGTAGAGATTCGCATACTGGCCCTCCACGATTGGCGTCACGGCGAAAGCGAAGTCCCGGTCGGCAATTCGGACCTCGAAATTCCGCGGGACACCGTCGCCCAGTGCCTCGTCGATGTGCTGACTGACCCAGGACGGGATCCCGCCCCCGCTTGCCGCCCGCCACTTCGCCAGGACCGGTTCTGCTGCCTGGTTGGAAAAGATCAGGGTGCCGTCGCGGTGGATTCGCAGAACCGGCTCGGGATTCTGGATCGGGAACAGGGCCGTGCTCTGAACGGCTTCCTGGGCTTGCCTGCGCTCGGTGACGTCACGGATGATGATGGTTCTTTCGGAGCCTTCATCGGATTTCATCTCCGGAGAGAAGGACAGCTCGGCGGGAAAAAGTGACCCGTCCTTCCTCATGAGCGCCATTCCCGTGTCGTTCTGGGATTCACCGGACAGACACGCGTAAAAGGGGTCCCGGGACTGTTCGGGAACGATCAACTCCGCCAGGTTTTGACCGATGGCCTCATCCCGGCAGTACCCGAATATTTCCTCGGCGGCCGGATTGATCAGGATGATCTTCCCTTTGCGGTCGATGGAAACGATCGCGTCGGCCGCCATCTCGATGAGGGCCCTGTAGTGTGTCTCGGCCTTTCTGAAGAAATCGGCCAGAGCTTTTTCGATCGTCGTTTTTTTGCTTCTGGCCTCGCCAAGGGCTTTCATCGAAGCGCCCGCCAGGTACGCAATCCCCAGGTACTGCGCCGCCCGCCCCAGCCAGTTCAGGGGGCTGCCGGGGGGCCCCAGGGCAACGCCGGCGAGACCGGCACCGAGCAGCAGCAACGCGTTGACGAAATAAAGAATGAAGCCGGATCGTCTATCCGCGTAAACCGTCATCATCAGGACGGCGGACAGGGTCAGGAGCGTGGCGGAGACAGCGAGAACGACCTGGCGGATGACCGTGGGACCTTCACCGGCGATAAAGAAAGGCGGGGTCAGATCAAGCAAGGCGGCGGATGTCAGGATCGTCCCCGTCGCAAGGACCCCGGTGTAGGCCAGGACGGCAACCAGGCGCTTGCGAGAGCCGATGTCCGGCGAAATTCCGAATGCGGTGTAGAGGGAACTCACGAAGAAGAAAACGGACGTGCAGATAACCCCGATATTGTGGATCGTGATCGCGTCGTTCGGGCTGTCGAGGGGCCGGATCAGCCACCCGGCAACGAAGGAGGACAGGCCGAAGGTGAGCACCCCGCAGCCCAGCAACAGGATGTTCAGAAACCCTCCGCGCAGAAAACTCCTGAAACACAGCCCGGCGATCAGCAGGCACAGGACCGTGATAAAAACGGTGTTCAGCACGAAGATCAGCCAGGGAGGTTCGAAGGTGTGTTTCGTGGATCGAAGTTCCGGCCCTGCGGCGAAGAGGATCACAAAGAACAGGATGAACAGGAAAACGGGCAGGGTATCCGGCTTGCCGAAGAGGTCCGGCCAGAACCATTTCTTTCCAGAACTCTGCTCTGAATGTCCCATAAGACCATCCTTCCGGAACGGGCCGGGAATCCTTTAGAAGATCAAATCCACCGAGACCGCGATCCGTTCGCCTGCTTCGGTTATCCGTCGATTGTGCTGCGAGATGGACTGTGGTATTTTAAGACATCTTGGGTCTGAAAGTATAATGAAATCATCCGGGTGTCGACCCGGTTTCGGGTGTGATGAGGGCATCTAAGCAAAATCCGCGTCCCAACTAAGGGTTTTCCTGATTTATTTTCGTTTCGTGATGCGGTAACCATCAATAACGAACTCATTGCAGACTGACCGCGCGATGGGCTTCAGAACCTCTCGACAAGGATACGGATGAATACCAGGGTAATGCTCGTTGACGATCACAAGATGTTCCGGGACGGGCTTCGGGGGCTGATCAATGCCGAGCCGGGCATGGAGGTCGTCGGCGAGGCAGTCGACGGCAGGCAAGCCATCGAAGTGGCCCGCAGGCTTGCCCCCGATGTCGTGGTCATGGATATCAGCATGCCGGGGATGAACGGGATCGAGGCATTGCGGCACCTGATCAGGGAACGACCGGCGGTCAAGGTGATCATGCTTTCCATGTATTCGAGCGGCCCCCTGGTGAAGAGCGTCCTGGCGGCCGGCGCCGCCGGGTACGTATTGAAGGGCTCCGATTTCGCTGAACTGGCCTCGACGATCCGCCGCGCATGCGGCCTTCAGGATTGTTAATCCCTCCTCCTTTTTGCTTCCTTCCATGATCCGGCGCCTCATAGAGGAGTCGGGGCCGAGGGCCGGGGATTTTCCCCCGGGTCATCACGGCTTCTCCCTCGCTTGAGTTCGCCCTCGATATGGCATATAGTTCACAAAATCCCTGCAAAGAGGGCAAGCCATGAACCGGGAACGTGTATTCGTTCGAGGCATGCTCGCATGCCTGATCCTCGCCCTGGCCGGCTGTGCCGCGCCCGTCGTGAGCCCCCGCGAAACGTCCGTTGTACGGGTCGTCCGGGACAACGCAGCCTCCGTCGTGAACATCCGCACGGAGAGACTCGTCGATCTCAAGGAGCACCCCGCCTGGGGTCAGTACGGCGAGCGGCTCGACCGCTTCTTCAAACAGTACTTCGGCGAGGACTATTCCGAGGGAACGGTGAAGCTCAAGAGCCTGGGCTCCGGCGTCATCGTTGACAAGGGCGGCCTCATCGTCACCAATGCCCACGTGGTGCACCGGGCGACGACCATCTATGCCGTGCTTCGCGACGGCACCGTGGCGGAGGCGAAGGTCGTCAAGGTCAACACCCTCGATGATCTTGCCCTGGTCCGGATCGAGCCGGCCCGGGGCCTCAGGGCCGTTCGGTTTGCCGACGTGAAGACCCTCATGATCGGCGAGACCGTCGTGGCCATCGGCAACCCCCTGGGGCTCGAGAATTCCGTCACCACGGGGGTCATCAGCGGCATCGACCGGGCCTTCAAGAATCAGGAGTGCGACTACGCCTGCTCGGGACTTTTGCAGACGGACGCCTCCATCAACCCCGGAAACAGCGGCGGGGCGCTTCTGAACATGGACGGCGAGCTGGTGGGCGTCAACCTTGCCGTGGTGCTGGGAGCGCAGAACATCGGCTTCGCCATCCCGGTCAACAAGGTCATGCAGATGCTGGAAGGACAGGAAACGGCCCCACGAACTCAAAAGTGAGCGACTCCCGCAAGCCCCGCCCTGCGGGCGGGGAGCGTCACAAAAAGAAATGCCCGGCCAACGCGGCCGGGCATTTCTTTTCTTATCGCTGGACGTCTACTTGGAGACGACGAGTTTCTGGCCTGGCTTCACCGTGTCCTCCGCGCCGAGATGGTTGAGCTTGCGCAGATCGTCCGGCTTCATCCCGTATTTCTTGCTGATCCCGTATATTGTTTCGCCTTTATGGACCGTGTGGACCTTCTTGCCGGATGAGGCGGCGGCTTTTTCCTTCTGGGCGGCCTTGGGCTTTTCCGCGGCCACGGCGGCGGGTTTTTTCTCCAGGGCCTCGACGCGCTGAGCGAGCGTATCGAGTTTCCCGGTCAGGGCCGCCTCGGCGCCCTCGACGGGCAGCCTTGCCTGCATCGCCGCCTGCTGTTTCTCCAGGGCCGTGATCTTCTGCTCCAGCGAGCCCAGCTTGGTCTGCATGAGCCGGGCCTCGTCCTTGGAGATCCCTCCGCTGCCCAGCATCATGTAGATGCCGCCGATGACGGCAAGCGCCACGACTCCAATGGCGGCGAAAATACCGATTTTCTTCTTGTCCGGCCCTGTCTGCCTTCGGTCTGGTGAGTAGATCTCCTCCTCCGCGTCCATCAACCGGATATCGGGATCCTCGGGCATGGCATCTTCTCCTTTTTCGATGTTATTAGGCCCCCTCCAAACCCAAAAGCCCTATACCACAAAAATGCAACAGATGAAACAGGAAACGCGAATTCACTCCATCCCTGACGGACTTGCACGCTGACGGACGGGCATCTCGGTAAAGGGGTTTTCATTGCCGTGATGGACGGGCGGAAGTTCAAGGCGTGCCCTGGCCTCGAGGCACCGGGCGCCGGCAGGGCCCTCGGCCCAGGCCGGCTGGAAATTCCGGCACACGGAAGGTCGGCGGTCGTAGATCCCGCAGGATACCCTTCGGCCCGGCGTGCCCCGCAGAGCCACGCAGCGCCCTTTCCGGCCCCGGCGCATGGCCCTGCGGAAGGCGTCCACCCTGACGGTCAGGCGGGCGGGGACACCCCCCGTAACGGCGTCGTCTGCCTCGGCCCAGTAGAAGGATGCCCGCAAGCCCACGCAACAGGCCCCGCAACTCAGGCAGGGATTCTGCCCGGGAATCTCTTCCCGCTGTCGGTGACGCATGCTGCACCTCGCTCCACGGCCCGGAAGAAACGACACCGGGTTTTTCCCGAAGCGAAAAGCCCCGGGCTATTCCCGGCCGTCTGCGCCCGGCGGCCGCCCTTCCCGGATGGTCTGCTTCAGCCGCACCGCGAAATAGAGCAGGGCAAAAAGATAGGCCGGCAGGAAGAGCCACCAGGCAAAAGGATTGGGGATCCCGCTGTGCGCCGTGCCGTCGGGCACGCGCAGGATGTTCTTCCAGTCCCAGCAGAAGGCGACCACGAGGAGAGCCCCGCATCCCATCTCGATGGCCCAGTCGTACCAGCGCCAGCGGATGATGGTGCCCTTCCCGGCGAGAACGATCAGAATGGAGCCCGCCGCCGTCATCGTCGCCGCGATGACGACCGGCGTGATCACGGGCCCCACCCAGGGCAGCGGGATGTAGAAGAGGAGATCCCACGTCATGAGGTTTTCGGGCCAGCGCAGGATCACCCAAAGCCAGACGTAGTAGAAGATGTCCCAGATGCCGAAGGCGACCATGAAGAAACAGAACCGCTGCAGGGCGCTTGCCCCCGCGAGGATTCCTGCTGCGGCAAGCATGGCGATCGTCGCGGCCTCGCGGCCCATCTCGACCAGGATGAGCGGGTCCAGGACGTGCCGCCCGTTTTCCCACACCGTGGCAATGGGGAACTCGAAGGCGCCTTCGAAGTAGATCCTGCGCAGGTAGACGACGACGGCACTCTCGACATAGGCGAAGGCGATCGCAAAGACCGCCACCCAGATCCATTTCCGGAGAATTGCGGGCAAGGGTCCGTCTGCCGCCTCGTTCATGTCGCCTTCCTCGTTCGCATCCATTCATTCGAAGGTTCACGCCGGACAAGGTCTGTGGAAATTGTAAGGCGGATCCCCGGATTTTTCGAGGACAATTTCAGGGGCGCACCCGGGGATGAATCCTGCAATGATTCTCTCCGTCGGCGAAGGGATCCCGTGATTTCCGGCGCCCTTGCGCCGGGAAAAGGCCGAGGGCCTCGAGAATGATCTTCACGTCATCCGAATCCCCAGGATCCAGGACCTTTAATCCCGCCGTTCCCGCGCTCACTCAGCCCCCGCCTCCCCGCCGACCGGATGCAATGCGGGCCACGAAAGGGGGAGAATTCCCGCAGAAATGATGCTATGAAGTGGGCATGCTTGAAGCCGCGACGGGAGGGCAGGGCGATGATGGAAACCGCAGCGTATCAGCCGGTGACCCGGGAGATCGTGAAAGAGCTGCAGGCCGTCGTGGGGGAGAAAAGCGTGATCTTCGGCGACGCGGAGCTCCTGCGGAACTATTCCGGCGACGAGGTCGCGGGCTCCGACTCACGGAGCTCTAGGGGATCGTCTTTCGCCTCGGCGGGACCATCGGCGGCGAGCACGGCATCGGCTCGAAGCGCGCCGCCTATATGCCCATCGTCATGAGCCCGGAACTGATCGCTCTCCAGAAGAGGATCAAGCTGCTCTGCGATCCCCTCAACATTCTAAACCCGGGAAAGATCTTCCCCTGAGATGCGTCATGACCCGTGTCTGATCCCGGAGCCGCAGATCATTCATTGCTCCGAAGCGAGGTTCTATCGATGGGACCATGGAAGGGTCTTGCCGGCAAATTCAGTTTCCCCGCGCAGTAGATGATAGATGTAGGATCCCAGGCAGAATCGCCCAAAGATCAAGGCGACAATCGCCGCGCCGAGAAACCCTTCCAGAACGAAGGCCGGGATAAACCACTCCAGTCGCAACAGGACACCAATCGCCAGCGCAAACGTGCCTGCCATGCCCTGGGCGAAGCGTCGCGGAGCCGGAGCCGGCCCGAGGCGGATGGCGCCGGCCCGGGTGCCCAGGGTGAGATTGTAGAGGGCGTCGAAGGGGTTTAAGCGTGGAAGGAGCGCACTCCACCAGAGAACCGCCCACAGGCCGAGGAAAACGGCCGGAGACTGGAAAGTGATGCCGGCCAAAAACAAAAGACCAATCAATCGCGGCTGAAAGAGAAGCGCCTCGAACCGCCGGTGAGTGTCTTGCGGCCCCGGGTCTTCCAGGCCTTGCTGGAGGATGAATTTTCGCTCGGGATCATGCATGGTGGCCACCTCTCTGCAACGAAATGCCGATGATCAGGGGCATCGCCTCTTTACCGGGGGACGATGCACGGAGGACCTGCAACGGCGGCGATCGGCGGGATCGGGCTGCGGGAAAGAGTGGGCCGCCGTGTGACCGTCAGACATTCGATGCCCGATGAACCGGGGAACGTGCGGATTGATCTAAGGTTAAGTTTACGGCAGGCAGTGCAGTTGGCTATCGGGGAATCACGTATTTTTATCGTCCGGAAACCTGATGGGTCTTGAGCCGATTCACCCCCGTCGATCCCCTGAACGTCCTCGACGGGGAACGATCTTCCCGCAAGGAAACAAAAAGGGGCGGGCTGCTCTTCATTCGAAGACGCAGCCGGCCCCCTGATTTGCCTGACGCCTTCCGGGGCCGTGCGCCCCGGGGTCCTGACGCCGACGCTACTGGATCCGCCTGTCGCGCCAAAGCAGGATGTTTGCCCGGCTCGACATGGTCGGCGGGTTGACCGCCACCCGGCGGGAATGCACCCCGCCGGTGGCGCTGCTTGCCGTCACGAACAGATCGGGCGAGGTCGTGTTGGGATTGTAGGAGATCACCGGCGACGAGGGGACGCCCCCCCCGAGGCTCATGCTCTTCGCCGAACCGGGCATGATCCCCGTGCCTCCGACAAAATCGATCCCGTAGAGCAGTCCCGTCCCGCCCGAGCTGCAAGTGCTGGCACTCCCTGCGTCGGGGGTGAAGGAGGTGAAGTAGACGACCCCGCCGAAGACCGCCGAATCGCCCAGTACCTTCTCCCCGGTGCCCGTCAGGCTGACAACCCAGCCCTTCCGGGTGTCGCTGTCCGCGTAGGTCGATGAGGTGATGTTGATCAGGTCGGCAAGCACCCGGGGGGTTGCCGCATCGGCATCCTTCACGGCGTAGAATCTGTTCGCAACGGTGGTGCCCGTCACGTCGACCTTGTCACCGGTGCCCCAGAAGACCCAGAGATTCCCCCTGGCATCCCTGGCCACGGAGGGGATCGAGTAGACGGCGCCCGCCGTGCCCGAAAAGAGGCGCCCGCCCGCCCAGTTTGCCGTGTTGCAGGAGGCCCCGCCGTAATACGAGCAGAACTTGAAGCGCCACATCGTCCCGCCGAGATCGCCGATGTAGACCCGGTCGATGTAGCCGTCGTTATCCGTGTCGACCATGGCCGTCGAGCCCGGAAGGGCATAGCTCATGTTCGTGTCGTTCTGCAGGGTGTAGCTCCAGAGGATGCTGCCGTCGGCAAGATCGATGACGAAGAAGCCCTTTCCCCTCTTGTCGCAGTCCGTTGTCGAGCAGGAGGAGAGGTTGTGGCCGCCCCCCATGAAGCCGACCCACTTCTCGCTGCCGTTGATCTTTACCCGGGCCACGTAGATCTTGCTCCAGGGCTCGCCCAGGTAAGGCGCCTGGGCCGCCGTCGGGTTGAGCCGCCACTTGTAGGTGGGCGCGGCCGTCGTGTTTGTGATGTCCAGGGCATGGTAGCCGCAGTAGTAGGGGTAGGTCGTCGAGTAGCTGCTGTCGAAACCGGAAGCACAGGTCGACGAGGAGCTCCAGAGGTAACTCATGGCGCCGCGCCCTTCGCCGAGGATCAGCAGCGTTCTCCAGTCCGCGAGGAGCTTTGCCGCGGGGACGCCCGGAGGGCTTGCCGGCAGCCACGCTTCGGCCACCGTGATGGGACCGTCTACAAAGTACTGGTGGGAAAGCCCCGTCGGGTGCGCCTTGTGGGCGATGTTCTTGAGCTTGTGGAGGAAGTTCGGCGGGATGAAGCTCCAGGCCTCGCTCCCGTCGATAGTCTTGAAGGCGTGAAGCTGGCCGTCGTTGGCCCCGGCCACGACGATCCTCTTGCCGTTGACCGAGGTCCGCACGTTGCCTGCCCGGAAGGTGTCGTAAGCGGTCGGGCTGCTGCTGTCGAACCGGTCCTGGAAGTACGGGGTAGGGGTCCCGACGGTGATCGGCGAGGACCGGAAGATGTCGCCCAGCTTCCAGTTGTCCACGTTGTAGGCGCTTTCTCCCCGAATGTATCCGACGATGTCGTCACGCTCGCCCGTCGTCGCCACGCCCAGGTCTGCCGTGGAGATGTTCGATGTCGTGAAGGCCGCCAGGGGGTTCGAGCCCTTGTAGGTGTAGATGTTCCGGCTCGCCGCGTCCTTGCTCTTGAGGAGGCTCCCCGCGTCCCAGAGGGCGGCGCCCACGGTCCCGTCGGAATTGATGGAATACTTCGTCAGATGCCCGGTCCAGGTGGGGTCCGTGCCGGCGGGCTGGAAGGAGGCCTCGTAGAGGGTGTTCTCGTCGGAAGTCCGCGCCGACGCGATGGAGGCCGTCGCGAAGGACTGGCTCGACTCGCGGATCACGCCGATGGCCTGCTTGAGAGCCGTCTGGAGTTCGCCGCCGTTGTTGGCCATGAAGGCGTACCCCGACAGGGCAATGTTGCCCGGGTCGTTGTTGACGGCAAAACAGTACCCCGTCCAGTCGCAGGCACCCGTGAGCTGGGTCTCGTTGACCGAGCAGGGATCCGGCGAGAAGGCGGCAAGGTTCAGGGCGGAGGTGCTGCCGACGTTTGCCGCCAGGGGGTTGTCCGTCCCTGCGTGGTAGGCCATCCATTCGAGAGTGTACTTTTCATGGGACGGCGCGTTGGAGCCGAAGCCCACGACGAAGACCTTGTAGCCGGCGTCCTTCAGGGCCTTGGCCCTCAGGACGGAGAGCCTCCGCTGTTTGTACTGCGTGGGGGCCGTGCCGTCGCCGTAATCGCAGGAATGGGTGTCGCCGCCGTCGGAGATGAGGATGACGAACTTCTGCCGGCAGTCCTTCGCCGGGTCGGCGGCCTTGTGCGCGTCGAGGTAGGTCTTCGCGTCCCGCAGGGCGCTGTTCATGGGCGTGTCGGAAGCGGTCTTCTCGCAGTAAAAGCTCATGGGCAGGCCGGCCGAGGCCATGGTGGTGCACGCCGTGTCCTCCTTGGTCTTCGTGCAGGCCGTGCCGTTGCCGTTGGAGTTGCAGTACAGGTCGGCATAAGGCGTGCCGATCTCCCGGCGGATGCCCGTCACCTCGGTCATAAAGTCCAGGGCCAGGTAGTAGGCGACGTAGCCGACGCGGATACCGAGGCTCGTTTCGTCGCTCGAGTCGATCTTGCCGTCGCGGTTGTCGTCCAGCAGGTTGAAGACGGCCCGCTTGGCGATGATGTAGCGCCGGCAGTCGGTCCAGCCCATCCCGTCGACGATCGAACAGTCTTCGTTCCCGTAGATCTGAAAAATGCCCGCCGGATTTCGCTTCATGCTGCCGGACAGATCGAGCATGATCAGCACGTCGGGCTGGGTGGAGTTGAAGAGGGCCGTTTCATCTGCGCCGATTCCCGGTGAGGGGGCGAGGGTGCACGCGATCAGAAGCAGGGCTGCCGCAAAACGTTTCCGCAGAGTCATGGGGCTCTCCTATCTGGACATGGTGGAGATCTCGATGGGGCCGAAGCCGACCTCGACATCGACGGTCACGCTCGTGTTGAAGGCCGTGTTCCTTCCCGTGACCGTTGTGCTGTACCGGCTCTGCCCCCACATCTGCGCCCCCCCGATGGCGTATCCGTTGAGCTGAAGGGTCGACGGGCCCGTAGGGGGCACGATCGGCTGGGCGATCGAATACTGCGTCGTCGAATCCTGTCCGCCGCTGAGCGCCCGATAGCTCACGGGGAACACGGTGCCGTTAAAGGCCGTCGCGGGGTCGAAAAGCCGCGAGAGTTCATGCACGCCCGTCTCCGCGGCGTTCAGCGCCTTCTTGTCGCCCACGGACCTCATGCTGATCCGGATATCGCCGCTGGAGAGATTGACGGCCAGGATCCCGACGGCCAGGAGGATCAGGTTGGCCAGAAGGGCCGCGATGAGGGCAAAACCGTTTTCCCGCAAGCAATTTTTCATACCGTCGTCGCCTTCTCAGAATTGAATGGCGTGATTTCTCGGAACCACGCTGGTCGAGTAGATCATCCTGCGCCGTTGAGGCCCCTGATCGGCGTTGACGAGCGTCGGATCGACGTTCTCGCTGTCCACGACGAGGGTGATCTCGATCCGCCGGATCTGGCTGATCGCGCCGGGAAGGCTGCTCGTGATGTCGGCGCCCGTGCTGTTGAAGTAGCGGAAAAGCGGGATCGCCACCCCGGCATCCGCGTTGACCACGCGGACCGTTTTCGCCTCCCCGGCCGCCGCCCCGAGAAAGGACTGGACGCCTGCCGAAACCGGCGAGCCCGAGCAGGTCCAGGGTTCCCGGGTGATGCGCCGATTCACCGTGTCGAGGGCATACACGATGATCTCATTGGCCGCATCCCCGCAGGCGCTGTTGCCGCTGAGGTCCATCTGGATCTGGATCGTGCCGGCCGTCGCGTTCTGGATGCCCCGCCGGGTCGAATCGCCCGCGTTGCAGCTGGCGATGTCCGTCCAGGGGTTGGCCGCGTAGAACGGGTTGTAGGAGGCCATGCGCATCTCCATGGCCATCACTTCCAGGGCCGCCCGCGCGTCCTGGCCGGTCGTGACCTTGCGGTCGATGCCCGTGGTGGAGCGCTGGCCCGTCCAGACCGCCATGTAGACGGCGCCGAGGATCGACATCCCCACGGCGACGGCGACGACGCATTCGACGAGAGAAAACCCCCTGTTGCCTTTTCGCTTCCTCATCATTGCCGGTATGTCTCCTGTCGGGTTACGGTCAGCGACTCGGCGATGCCCCGGGTGTTTCCCGGCCAGGTGACCCGGACATCGACCCGCCAGGCGTTTGTGGCAAGCGACGAGACCGTCGTTGCCACCGTGTAGGCAACGTCGCCCCGCTGCAACGTGGTCGCGCCGCTGGGATAGACCGTCCGGGTCGTCGTGCCCGTCGACACGGTATTGGCCGGGTTCATGATCCGGATCTCGTTTCGTTCCAGTTCGCTCTGCAGGACCCCCGCGGCCCTGCCCATGAAGTCCGACCGGCCCGCCGTCTGCCAGGAGATGGGCTGCATGGAGAGCAGGGCCATGATGCCGATAGCCGTGAGGAACATGGTCAGCACGAGCTCGACGATCGTAATCCCTTTTTTATTGCAGAGTGAATTGAACATTGGCCCTTCCTGTGAGACTCACGGAGATCCCCGCCGTCGAGTTCCGGCTGTTTCTCAGGGTGATGGTCCTGTTGTCCTCGCTCAGGATCCCTCTCGCCTGAAAATTTGCCTGGTTCGAGGTGAACGTGGTTGCCGTGATCCGGATGTCGCTTCCATGCTCGGCCAGGGATTTCGTTTCGTCAACGGCGGCAAGGCCGTTGGCCGCGGTTGCCTGGATCCTGCAGGTATTGGCCGGATCGGGGCCGTATGTGATCGTGTATGGCCTGTTCTCCGCCTTGGTCCTCATCTGCACATCGTAGATGTCCGACATGATCTGGCGCGCGGCCCCTTTCAGTCTCGTGTTGTCGATGTAGCCCCTGAAGGAGGGGACGGCGATGGCCGTGGCCATGGCGAAAAAGAAGAGCACGAGGATGAGCTCGACCAGGGTAAAGCCGCCATTGGAAAAAATCACCCGTCGCCCGTTCTTCATGTCCGTGATCCGATGCAAGCGCTGTCCATCCCGGTGCTGCGTCCTTTCCGTGGCGGGAAAGCCGCGAAGACCCGGTTCGTCATAGAATCTCGCCCGTCTGCGGCTCTCTGGTTCGGGGAAACGGCAGATCCGGTGGCAGGCCGGGATGATCGAACCCTCACCCCTTGTGGTCGCCGGTCGATGACCACGGCATCGCGATGCTCCAGGCCGGCAATCCTGCTGCCATATCCGTTCCCCGGACGTAGGCCAGCGACTTTGCGCCCCGTCCTTTCGGGCGGTTTGCCTTTTTCAGCCCTGCTTGTTTCAAAGCGAAATGCCCCGTCTCCGGGTTCCGATCCAGGCCGTGACATCTCTACGTCTTTTTTTCGGAAGAAAAGGCCGTGAACTTTAAGAATATTTTCGGAATTGCAGATCCGGCGGGCCATCCCGCGGCCAGCAGGCGGAAACCGGGCAGGGGCAGGGCACCGTGTACACTGCCAGAACAGGCCGTTTTGCTTTACAGAATTTCCATTTTCTGCGCCCTTCGGGACCACCCATTGCCGCCGCCTGTGCACGCTGGTTGCTTTTATGAAAAAATGTGTATAATCAAAAAAGGAGGCGCTCTTTTTTCGTTATACAACCCCATCAGAAAACCAAGAAGGAGGGAACCCATGAAGGCTCACTCGCATCGCCTGTTGCGCTCTGGTGCCGTTGTTGCGGCGGTTGTCTGCGCGATTTTTTCAACTGCGCAATCCGCCCCGGCGGTGGACATCACCTTCCGCAATTTCAGTTCCTCGGCGGCCCTTGGCCCGCCGGCCGACGAGTATGCCGTCAAGCTTGCGGGCATCTCGACCCTCGTACTGGGTCAGGCCGGGCAGGTGCGGTTCGCCAAGTACTCTCCGACCCCGGCGATTCCCAAGGAATTCAAAAACATCATGGCCGCCGTGGCCGCGGGGGGTCCCCTGGCGGGGGGGAGCGGTTTCGATGCCGCTTATATTTCGGGATCGGACATCAACGCCGCGTGGGGATTTATCTACAATTCGGGCGTTCCCCTGGGCCCCACCTTTGACGAGTTCATGGGCTTCCTCTACGGGAAATCGATCGGGGGCACCGAGACCGGCCTCGACCAGCTCCAGCGGATCCTCGACACAAACGGCGCGAACATCGTGGCCCTCCCCGTCGCCGGGAGCTGCCAGCAGCTCTCCGGCTATTTCAAACGTCCCATCGGCAGGGCCGGGTCGACACCCGGCATCGGACTGGCCGGGATGTGCCGGCAGAACTGGACCTTCCGCTACCTGCCACCCGCCCAGTACGTCCTGGATCGCGCCTGCGACGACCTCGTGGCCCGCGGCGTGATTGCGAAAAAGAACATCAAGTTCATCCAGGCCGTCGCCGGGGGAGGCTCCCTGGTGAAGGCCGTCGCCGACGGAAAGCTCCAGGCGTTCGAGTTCGCCACCCCCGTCGACGACTACTCGCAGCTTTTCGGGCTTCCCGAAGGCAACCCCGGAACCGTTGGGAATCGCTACGTGCACTTCCCCGGATGGCAGCAGCAGTTCCTGATCACGTACATGATCATCAACAAGAACGTGTGGAACCAATTGAGCCCGGCCCAGCAGACGCTGGTCAGGAGCGTCGCCCGCGACCACGTCCTGTCGTCCTATGGCGAAACCGTTAGAAAGCAGGGCGAAGCGCTGCAGAAGATCCTGACGGCCAATGACGGGGACGGGAATCCCGGCAACGACCTTATCCTGACGCAGTGGCCCGAGAAGGATCTCGCCCTTTTAAAGAATGCCACCATCCGGTTCCTGAATGCCCGGGCCTCCGATAAATCGCTGAGCGAGCAGGACCGGAAGGACTTCGGCACGATCCTCGAATCGCTTCGCGCCTATGTCAGCGTCAACAGCGCGTACTGGAAAGTGCGGGACGTGCCGCCGGCGCTGCGCTTCCAGGGCTGGAAGGATCCGGAAGGCAAGAAAGGCTGGGAGCAGAAACTTAAGTAGACGCCGGGCGCTGCCATGGAAGAAAGCCCCGATCCGGCAGAATAAAGGCAGGGCCGACAACGGCCCTGCCTTATCCCCTTTCCGTGAACGTCCCTCAGCGCATCTCAGCCGTACGTATCCAACAGGGCCCCGCGATGCTCATCCCGAATCGGCCGGTCCTGGTGATGCCGCTTCATGATCAGGATGCGCAGGATATGAGCTGCCCTTTCAGCACTTTCCTGATGATCGGAAGCCGTCGGCCACTGTTTGTCCTGCGTTTGTTTTATGTCGGTCACCGCTATCATGGCCATCGGGAATCCTTTCAATGATGGATTGGTTGCCTTCCCCGATGAGCATACGGCGTTCCGGATGTCGGATCAGGCAAGATTAATCAATGCAGCCGGCGGGTTACGCCGATTTCGAACCGGGATGCTTCTCCGGGAAGGACAGGATTCACAGGTCCATTCCGGCATGGCGGAGGCGAATGTTCAATGATGCCGGATAGTAAGGCGGATGGTCCACTTCGGACCGGTCCGGGATGGCCTCGCCGATGGCGGCGGACGAGTCCGCTTTTCAGCGAAGAAAAATCAGACGTTCCTCTTATTTACGGAGGGTTCTATCCATAGTAGAGTGATCCGAAAGGAGGTATTTCGAAATTCGGTAATGGACAAGAGAAGCGAAACAGACCGGCGCAAAAAACCCACCCCTATTTTGAGCCGGCACACCTTTTTTTACGGCCGAAGAAGTCGTTTCAGGCGCCGGGAGGATCGAGTTCGCGGCGGCTATGTCGACCGTTACGGTCATCGACTCTTCACCGTGCTGATCGGGATCGTCGTGTTAAACATTTTCGACGCCCTGTTCACCCACATGATTCTGTATGGCGGGGGAACGGAGCTGAATCCTGTTGCCGGTTGGGCCATCACCCTGTTCGGACATCATTTCATTGTCTGGAAACTTGCCGTCGTCGGCTTTGCCCTGCTCCTGTTATGTATTCACAGTAAATTTCGCATCGCCAGGGCCGCGATTGCCATGGCGGTCGCCCTTTACAGCGGGGTTGTCCTTTACCAGGTGGTGTTGATCTCCTGCTTCATGTGATTCCCTTCGACACGACTCCGGCCGGCACGCATTCCTTGTTGTCTCGAGGGGCCGGCCTTCCCTGCCATCGGAGCGGATACGTACCGATCAGAAATAGGAGCTGAATATCGGGTCATCCTGGTAATCAAAGTTCTGATGCCGCATGTGGAATTGCTGGAGACTGAACTCGACTTCCCTGTGGAGATCCTTCGCGCGCACATTCCCGAGTAAAAATCGGATCTTGATCATCTCGATGGAACTGATCAGCTCGATGATCTCGCGCCGGAATGAACGGTTCATTTTTCCATCATCGCGGCGTGCGATGATTTCCTCGACTGCACGATTCAGATCCTGGAGGAGATCCTTGCTGCCGGCGACTTTCAGGATATCTTCCCTGAGGGCGAACAGTTTCTCGTGAGGCATGGCTCCCATCATGATTATGTCCTTCATCACGGTTAATGAATGAACCCGAAGAAATCATGGATTTTCGTGATGAGCCGGTGGAGCTCCCTTTTTTCCGCGACCCTGACCGAAACCTTCTTGCCCTTGAGGAGCGCCCTGCTCAATGCATCCACACAGGGGGAATTCTCCTCGGTGGTGATCACGGTTACCTCGTTGCCGGCCTTTTCCAGCACGATCAGATTGCCGTCCGCACCATATCTCTCCCCGACAAGCGACCTGAGATCCGAAGGCGTGAAATATCGGGGAAAAGGCATGCGCTCGTTCAAATAAACCATCGATATTGCCTGCTGCATGGCGACACCTCTCTTCGCTTCTTGACCGGGAACGTTTTCTCCGGCTCCGCCTCAAGGGCGGAAATGACCTGTCGTTTCCCGCATCCCCATCGCATCATGCATGCCGGTGAAGGCCTTCCCGGGATTCTCTAATGATATCAAGCTAAAGGGGAATGTGCCGCCGGATCGCAGGCTTCCGGAATTTTCGCTCACCGTTCCATGTTGGCCTCTCTCATAGAAATAGTCGCTAATTTTCGGGCGGATAGGCGTGTATGCCCCAGCGGCACAGTCCGATCTGGATGTGTCTCCAGGAGGAAATCATACTTTCGTCGTATTCATATCCGGATCCATCGACCGATAGTACTGACGTGAGGGTTCCTTTTCCCAATTCCTGATGACCCCGTTCGATGATCGTCCCGCGGGAGAGTTGATAATGGCAGAGCGGCATCCAGCTTCCGTTCATACCGGCAGAAGAGGGCGGATCCTTTTTGTGGATGACGAAGAAATCATCTGTGAAACCTACTGCAACATGCTGCTTCAACTCGGCCACGAAGTGAGCAAGAGGATCAGCAGTGTCGAAGCCCTGGAAGCATTCAAGGCCGGTCCCGACGAATTCGACCTCGTCATTACGGACCAGGCGATGCCTCATCTGAGCGGACTCGACCTGGCCGATCACATGAAAAAAATCAGGCCGGACATCGCCATCATTCTCTGCACGGGGTACAGCGAGCTGATCACGCCCCAGACGGCGTCTGATTTCGGCATCGACAAGATATTGATCAAGCCGGTCGGGATCTGGCAGATGAGGGAAGTGGTCGGCAATGCACTTGGCTGAAACGGCACTACACGCGGCCGATTCCCCCGCGCGGTCACGGACCCTGACCGTTTCGAACTGATCCCTGCCGCCCGGCCCGCCACCTCGAGCGGGGTTTTCGAGGCGATCCGGATAAAATCCATGGTGAAATCCATCGGGTGATTCTGAGCCGTGAAACGATCAACGCACACCGGAAAATGCGCGAACGCCCTGCGGGCCGCGAAAGTCGATCAAATCCTGATCGTGGACAACGATCCGGTCTTTCTCGCGCTGTTGGCCAAGTTTCTCAAGAAAGACGGCTTCCATGTGCTGACGGCCAGGGACGGCGCCTTAGCCCTGAAGATTCTGAAGTCGGTCACGCCCGATGTCATCCTTCTGGACCTGGTGATGCCGAATCTCAGCGGAGATCGGCTTTGCCGCATGATCCGGGAGATGGACACGGCCGTGAAGGACATTCCCATCATCATCGTCACGGCCGTGGCTACCGAAGGGGTAAAGGTCGATACCCTCGGAATGGGCGCCAACGACTGCGTTGCAAAAGCCTCATTCAACCAGACCTATCGGAGGATCCGGGAAGCCCTGTCGCGCCTGGAGAAACGGTCCCGGAAAAAAGGAGCCAGGCACCCGGCCGTCTCCGCGGAGGTTCCGACCCGAAGCATTATCGGCGAGCTGATCTCCATCAACCGGAATCACGAAACCTTCATTTCGAATATTTCGGAAGGTCGCCTAGAGTTGACGGAGGAGGGAAGGATCATCTTCGCAAATTCCGCAGCCATCTCCCTCCTCGGGCAGCCTGAACTCGACCTCATTTCCGCGAAAGTCACCGATTTTTTCCGGAAAGAGGACCGGGCCGCAGTCTCGAAGCTTCTCTCCTTCAAAAAGCGACGGCAACCGGCCGATGGCAGCACGTCCTTTCGCCTTTCGAACTCCAGGGAAGTCACGGTCAAGGCCCTGCACGTCACCGACGAGGACCGGTACACCGTCATCCTGCGTGACGTGACGGAGCAGAAGGGATTTGAAAGAGCCCTTCTGAAGGCTTACGCAGACCTTGAAACGCGCGTTGCGGAGCGCACCGCAGAGCTGGCGAAGGCAAACGAGGCCCTGCATGCGGAGCTCCGGGAACGCAGAAAGATCGAGGAGATGCTGCAGCATAGCCGGAACACCCTGCGATCCGTATTCGACAGCATATCCGATCCGCTCATCATGGTCGATGGCGATCTGCGCATCCGGATGGCAAACAGGGCGACGGTCGATTACTTTCATTCAGCCGATTACCTGGAGATCCTGGGGAAGTTCCTTCCGGCTGTGGCGCAAGACCATTTCGCCCCCGACCTGCTGAGCTCCGTGCAATCGGCCGTCCTGCGCTTCGAGGAGGCGAGCTTCGAGTCGAAACGCCTTGAAAAGTCGGGGAAATATGAAAAAGTGTTCATCTACCCGACTCACGAGGAATATCGGGTTTCGGGGTCGGCCATTGTCCGGATCAGCGACGTCACCAAGGAAAAAATCCTGACCATCGAGCTGATTCAGCAGGAGAAACTGGCAACCCTCGGTCTTCTCGTGTCCAGCCTGACCCATGAAATCAACAACCCGACCAACTTCATCGTCTTCAACGTGCCGATTCTCAGGGATTATCTTGGCGCCATGCTTTCCATCGTTCGGGAGCAGGCGGCCTGCAGGCCCGGCTTTGAAATCATGGGAATGTCGGGTGATGCATTCCAGGAAGACATCCTGAAACTTTTGACGAATATCCAGAACGGCGCGGAACGCATCCAGGCGACCGTCGCCAAATTCGCCGGCTTTTCGAAGAAAAGAACCTGCGATATGAAAGTGCCCGTCGATCCCGGCGATCCGATCGAAAAAGCCGTCTCCATCTGCCGGCATGAGATCCAGAGAACCATCCGAATCTTTGAGGTCGACGTCGAGGAGAACCGGCCGACGATCCTGGTGGACCCCTGGGCGCTCCAACAGGTGATTATCAATCTGTTGATCAATGCATCGCAGGTGGCGGACAAGCAGGATTCCATGCTGAGGCTCAATGCCTACGCGGAAAACAACGGCGGGAATCGCTTCACCATCGAAATCACGGACAACGGCTGCGGCATGGACGAGGAGACAAAAAAGAAGATCTTCTTTCCGTTCTTCACGTCAAAAAAAGATGGGAAGGGGACGGGTCTCGGGCTCTATATCGTCAAGGGCCTCATCGACGAGATGTCAGGCCGGATCGAGGTCCGGAGTGAGCCCGGCAAGGGCTCTACGTTCAGCATATCCCTCCCCGTCGGCGAGGCCGATGCGGTTCGCTGACGCACTTTTCGAATCTGCCTTCCCGCGCTTTTCCTGCGTTTGTTTCCCGCAGGACGGGCTTGATGATGCGGCCGCACCGGGCATCGGCGATGGCGCGGCAGATCTGCCCGGATGCCATCGCTTACGCTCACGTGACCGAAGTCGGTCACGTGAGCTGCGCCCAGCTCCAGCAAGCTTGAGCCGCCCTCGGATTGTCAGGGAATCATGCCACCGGGCGGAACAATCCGGCCTGTCGTCAGAGAAGAGGGGCGAGGGTCGAGTGGATTTTCTGGAGGATCTCGTTTCGAACCGCGAGATTCCATTTTTTGGCCGCGTTGGCCGATCCGTAGATGTTTCCCAGGTAGAAAGGCACTCCGACACCCCCTACGATGCCGGCCACGGCGTAGTTTTCCTGATGGATGGCCGTGATCGTACCCGCGATGAAGAGCCCGTTGATGAGAAACGCCGTGATTCCGTCCCCATAGTGTTCGGCGTAGATGTAACCCGATCCGGGCAGGATGGCCGACATCACCCCGGCAAGGACCGGCGATTTCTCGGGAAGCTCCTGGTACCGGCCGATCTGCGCGGCGGCCTCCCTGACACTTTCCTCGCCGGGATGTCCCGGGTACCGGTTCAGGAATCGATTCAGTGCCTGACGGCCCACTTCCGGCTTGCCTTCATCGAGAGCCGCCAGGCAGATTGCCAACAGTGAGCGGGGTGCGTATTCCGAATCGGGGTGCTGCTCCACGAGAGTCTCCAACGCCACCCGCGCCCTGTCGCAGTTCTTCATTTTCCACCGGCTGATCCCCTCGAAATAACCGGCCTGGATCGCGTAGCTGCTTTCGGGATATTTTTCCCGCAGGGCCAGGAAAGACCTTGCGGCCGCCCCGTACTCCTCGCCCTTGAAATAGGCCATGGCGATCACGAAGGAGGCATAGTCCGCCTTCAAAGAATCGGGGAAGAGAATCAGGAATTTCTTGTATTCCGTGACCGCCCGGTAGTACTCGCCTTCCTCCATGAAGGCGTCGGCGATTTTCAGCTGGACCTCACCGGTCAAAAGGACCGCCCCGCCATCGGCATGAAGCGGGGAGACCGTGGCGAGAACAAGGAGAAGCAAATAGGGGATCGGCAGGAGCCGCTGCAATGATTTCATTTTTCGAAGAGCAGGTTGTTTGAAACGGGATCGTAGAGCTTTCCGTTGGGGAGGCGCCTGTAGCCCGGCCTTTCGAACATGTTGCACCGGGTCAGCCGGTCTGCCGTCATCATGACCCCCACGACGGGGCCCTGCTCCCTGATGGCTTGATGCCCGTAAAGGGAGCAGCTTGGCCGGAAACCGCAACGGTCAACCCCACCTGCGGGAGAAATGAAGTGCTGGTAAAACCCGATCAGTCCGAGCATCGCAACGCGGATGCTCGATGTTTCCGGATCGTCTTTCCTGTCGAGGTCCCGCACCTCTTCCCGGGGCCCCTTCATCGTGAGGTCCGACCCGGAAGACGGCGCAACGGGACCTGCGATACAGAAAGCGGCGAGCATCGTCGACACGATGAGGACTCGCCGCCATTCTGCGGTTCGTGGCATAAAACCCACCGCCATGCACGCTCAGAAAAAGGAAAATAGGGTTACTTTTTCTCGGTCGGCGCTGCTTTCTCCAGGATGCCCTTCTTGGTCTTCTCGTATTCTTCCCTGGTAATCGCACCGTTCTTGTAAGCCTTGTCGAGATCGTCCAACTGCTGCCCGACGGTCGGCTGGTTGATGACCTCTGTCTTCTTGACCTCCGTGTTGTCGGGTCCGCAGCATGCGGCCATGTTCAAAGCGAAAACGACGGCCATAATCACGGTGATGACTCTGATGATCCTCATGGCACCCCTCCTTTGTGAATCTGCAAGTTGGTATTGTGACGAGACAATATCATTAAAGCGGCGCGCAGGCAATCGGGCAAAATCATTTTTTCCAGGGAAAGCCCCCTGTGGATGGGGGATGTTCGTTTCAATCCTCAACAGGCGGATTGTGCCGGTTGGTATTCCGCTTGCATGGCAGGTGTCGGAATTTGCAGCACCCAATCCATTCAGGAGGTTTTTCATGTCACGAAAATCAGTCGTTCTGCTGCTCTCGTTTTCCCTCGTGCTGTTTGTGGCCGGCAGCGCCTTTGCCGCCACGCTGAGCGGCACCGTCACCACGAGCAAGAAAGCCAGCCAGATGGCCCTGCCGAAGGATGTCCCCCTGGCCGGGGCGCAGGTCATCATCGGGAAGGACCTGGATCTTGACGTCGGAGGCTCGGGGGCCGATACGGTCCGGGGCAAGGTGGCCGCCAAGGCACTGACCGACGAGAAGGGGAAGTTCAAGGCAACCCTGCCGAACGGAAAATACACCGTCATCGTGTGGAAGACGAGATACACGCCTGCAACCTATACCGTGACCGTGCCGAAGACGAACTTCGAGGGGCAGATCAGCGTCCAGAACGAACGGATCCTCCACACGAGCCTGTCGTTCAGGTAATCATCCTGCGGCAGATGTCCCGGCGGCGCAGAAAAACAGGGGGACAAGATGTTCGTCGCGGTGCGACATCCTGTCCCCTTTTCTTTCCCGCGCCCCGCCCGTATCCATATTTCTTAAACATTTCAATCTGTTGCCATCTTCTTCCCCCCCGCAGGCCGTCTCATTTACACCCCGACCCGAGCCTGCGTCGGGAGCGAGAAAGGCATGGTTATTTTCGAAAAAAAAGAGTATGGGGTATATCCATATTCAGACAATGCATGCGGAGTTGTAACAATGAGAAACAGGGGTGCGACCCGAAACGAATTGCTGATGTCGTTGCCTTCGCTGAAAGCAAAAATGCTGCAGGAATGTGAATACGAAAGTGTCTATGTTGTGCAAAACGGGAAGTTCCGGTTCGTCAATCCCAATTTTGCCGCGATGGGCAAATATGAAGAGCAGGAAATGCTGGGAATGGAAACCCTTCGCCTCATCCATCCCGATGATCGGCTGACTGCAAGAGAAAATGCCATCAAGATGCTGAAAGGGGAGAGGCCTACCCCCTATCAGTTCCGGATCATCGCGAAAGACGGCTCCGTGAAGTGGATCCAGGAAACCGTACACGCAATTTCCTACAAGGGGAAACGGGCCGTGCTCGGCAACTCCATGGATCTGACCGCACAGAGAGAGGCCGCGGAGAAATTGAAGGAGCTGCAGGCCCTGCAGAGTTCCATTCTCGACGCGCTTCCCATCGCGGTGATGGGCATGCAGGAGCGCCGCATTGTCTTTGCCAATCATGCGGTTGAGGAAGTTTTTGGCTGGAAGCCCGAGGAACTGGTCGGCCAGCGCACGAGGGTGCTCTACCTGAGCGACGAAGTCGATGAAGAAGTCGGAAGGAATTTGTATCAGGCGCTTCAGAATGAGCGGACCTACAGGGCCGAGTTTCCCTGCCGGCGCAGGGATGGCGAGACGATTTTCTGCCTGGTGAGCGTCTCGATCATCGGCGAAAGCCTCCGGGACAAGAGAATCATCGCCACCTATAACGACATTACGGAGCGCAAACGGGCCGAGGAGGCGCTGGCAGCAAGCGAAAAGAAGCTGACGGAGCTCCTCCGCAAGTACCAGGAAAAAGAGGGTTCCGCCTGATCCAATACCCCGATACCCATTACCCAAATCCTGTTCATCATGTCCGATTATCTCATTCGCGTGCTCAGCGACAAGGCAAACGTCATCGGGCTGTCCTGCCGGACGACGGAGCTGGTGAACCTGGCCTGCCGGCTCCACGGAACGACGCCGACGGCCTCGGCGGCATTGGGCCGGGCCCTCACGGGGGGGCTCCTGCTGGGGGCGCTGACCAAGCCGGGCCTGCGGGTGGGGCTCAAGTTCGAGGGCAACGGCCCGCTGAAAAAGATCCTCGTCGAGGCCGACAGCGAGGGAACCGTGCGCGGCTTCGTGGGGGTCCCGGACATCGATGTGATGGTCAAGGATGATGGAAAGCTGCACGTCTCGGGGGCCCTTGGGACGAAAGGCTTTCTTACCGTATTCAAGGACGTGGGGCTCGACGAGCCCTACCAAGGCATCGTGAAGCTGCGCACGGGCGAGATCGCCGAAGACATCGCCTACTACTTCGTCGAATCCGAGCAGATCCCCTCGGCCGTGGGGCTGGGGGTCTACGTCGAGACGGACGGGCACGTGTCGGCGGCAGGAGGGTTTCTGATCCAGACCCTGCCGCCCTCGGAGGATCAGACGATCGATCAGCTCATCGTGAACATCCGAAAAATCGGCGCCGTGACCCACGTTCTCCGTGACGGCAAAACCCCGGAGGAACTGATCGGCATGCTCTTCGAAGGGATTCCCTTCGAGATCCTGGAGAAGAAAGGCCTCTCCTTCCGGTGTACCTGCAACCGGGACCGGATCGAGAGAGTGCTCATTTCGCTGGGTTGTAAAGAGCTGACGCACTTGCTCGAGGAGCACGGCGAGGCCGAGGTGGGATGCGAATTCTGCCGGGCGGTCTACCGTTTCGACCGCCTTGATCTCGAGCAGTTGATCTCCGATATCGAGTGCGCCGTGCCGCGGGCGGGTTCGTAGACGAAGAACCCCTTATAAGCAGAACCACGAGAAGGTCCTCGCGACAGTTCGCCAGGGCCCTTTTTTTATTCCCTGGACGCGGGGCCCCATACCCGATCCTTTTTCAGGCTGCCTCCCGGCCTTCCATCGGACAGCGTCTGATGGCCCCCTTGGCCCCCGTCTGAGCTATGCCTCGATGCCTGTCTGATCCCAATTTCAGACTGCCGCCGATTTTTATTTCGGTGCTGATGCGCTAGGTTAGCATCGAAACAAGAGAGAAAAGCGGAGCGAAAAGGAGTTTCGGGACCCGCTGCGATAACCAAAACAGGCACTTTAAAAAAGGGGGTCTTCCGGGTTTGTTGTGCATC
>DIFQ01000006.1:2407-2541 GCA_002419215.1 Syntrophaceae bacterium UBA5744 | reverse complement strand
CTGGTCTTTCTGGTCTATTTGGTCTTTCTGGTCAGAAATCTGGAAAACAGACAAAATCATATGCAAACAGTCTGCCGGAACGGTGATTTTGAAACCGACCAGACGGACAAGACAGACCAGATAGACTGGACAGA
>DIFQ01000006.1:2172-2331 GCA_002419215.1 Syntrophaceae bacterium UBA5744 | reverse complement strand
TCTCCGTCAGCATGTCGCGGACGGCAATGACGTCGATGTGATACTTGTTGCGCAGCTGGAGCTCCGCGAGGGTCTTTCCGATGAAGCCCGCAGGCGGCGCGATCTCGCAGATCATGTAGTCGTCGGCCAGCGGGATGTAATCGAGGACGTTGGGCGACA
>DIFQ01000006.1:215-2118 GCA_002419215.1 Syntrophaceae bacterium UBA5744 | reverse complement strand
GCTTGTGTTCCTCGTTGGGGGCCTTCACGATGATGTCCCTGATCTTCATCTGCTTGAGATGCAGCGTGATCAACGTGCTCGCGGCAAGGTCCTCCCCGAAGGACACGACGACGAGATCGTCCTCGCGAAGGCCGATGGAGTTCATGAGTTCCTGGTCCGTTCCGTCGGCGACGATGGCCTTGGTCGCGAAGTCCCTCACCTGCTGGACGGCCTCCTTGGTCTTGTCGATGGCGATCACCTCGACGCCGCTTTTGCAGAGCTCCTTCACGAGGTTGATCCCGAAGATGCCCAGCCCGACCACGACAACCCGCTTTTTCATCGGAGAGCCTCCTTACCCGACCATGACGGTCTCTTCTGCGTAAACCACTCTTTTCTTTCCCTCGCGGAACGAGAGCGAGAACGCCAGTGTCAGCGGCCCCACCCTGCCCGCAAACATCATGAACGCGATGAGCAGCTTCTGGATGTCGGTGAGCTTCGCCGTGACACCCATGGAGAGGCCCACGGTGCCGAAGGCCGAGACGGTCTCGAAAATGTATTCCACGAACAGCCGGCGTTCCTCGGGCCCCGATTCGACGTGACCCGCCACCATGACCACGGCGACGACAAAAAAAACGGAGAGCATCGAGGCAAAGGTGATGGACAGGGTCCGGCCGATCAGCTCCTTCGGCACGGTCCGGTTGGAAACGGTCACCTCTTCGCTGCCGCGCCAGCGGTTCCACATCATGAGCAGAAGAAGGGCAAAGCTCGTCGTCTTGATCCCGCCCGCCGTCGAGCCGGGCGAGCCCCCGATGAACATGAGCACGAGCATGAGCAGAATCGTGGCATTGGTCAGCTGCCCGATGTCGACGGTGTTGAACCCCGCCGTACGGGGCGTAATGGATTGAAAAAGCGAGACCAGGACCTGCGTCAGGGGGGACATCCCCCGGAGAAGGGTCTGCTCCTCGAAGAGCCAGAAGAGAGCCGCCCCGGATACAATGAGACAGGCGGTGGTGATCAGGACGATCCGGCTGTGCAACGACAGCCTGGCCTTGTGGTCTTTCAGGCGGGCAAAGACCTCGTGGTGAACGACAAAGCCGATCCCGCCCAGGATGATGAGCGTCAGGATCGTGAAGTTCATCAGCAGGTCCCCCTGGTACCGGGTGAAGCTGTCGGGGAACAGGGAAAACCCGCAGTTGTTGAAGGCCGAGATGGCATGGAACACGGCGTAATAGAGGGCCTTTGACGCAGGGAGCTCCTGGGCGAAACGGATGAAGAGCAGCAGCACGCCCGCGGACTCGATGATGAGCGTCGAGAGGATCACCGACTTGAGAATGAAGAAAAAATCCCGCCGGGGCGTGTGCAGGAATGTGCTCTGGACGATCTCGCGCCCCTTGAAGGAAATCCCGCGGCCCATCATCCCGAAGAGGAAGGCCGAGAACGTGATGATGCCGAGCCCGCCGAACTGGAAAAGTCCGATGAGGATCACCTGCCCCGCCGTGGAGAGGTCGGTGCCGACATCCACCGTGGCGAGCCCCGTCACGCAGACGGCCGAAGCCGACATGAAGAGGGCATCGACGAAGCGCAACCCCTTTGTCGAGGCAAAGGGAAGCCAGAGCAGAACAGCGCCGGCCAAAACAAGTCCGCCGAAGCTGAGGATGAAGATCCTCGCAGGGGTAAGGTGCCTCGAGATGGACCGAGCCGCGCTGTCGGATGATTTATTCGGCATAGGGAGCATAAAAAAACACGCCTTCACCGCGAATCAGGGAAGAAGGCGCTGTCATTTCGGCTGTTTATACGCCAGCCGACTCCCGCCGTCAACTGAAACTTTTCATCCCGTCAGCCACGGGGGGCATGACCGGGAACGAGAGCGAAGGGGCGGTTCTTCACAGGGCGGCCGGAGGGAGAACGGCGAGGATTCCCCTGA
>DIFQ01000006.1:0-130 GCA_002419215.1 Syntrophaceae bacterium UBA5744 | reverse complement strand
TCGCGCATGTACATGACCGCAACGACCCGCAGATAATAAAAGAGCGAGACGACGGTCATCACGATGGCCACGAGGATCACAGGCAGGTACCCCGCCTCGATGCCGGCCTTGAAGAGATAGAACTTGGCGA
>DIFQ01000131.1:678-7371 GCA_002419215.1 Syntrophaceae bacterium UBA5744 | reverse complement strand
GGTAACGCATTTTTGTTGCAATCAAGAAGTTCGGAACATAAAAACGCTTTTGCTCATTCCAGGATTCTCAACTTCATGCCTTCTTAACTTTCCAACTTCCATTATACTTTCAGCATCACCGGGGAATGTCCCTGCGATTACAGGTTCACCCGGAGGCCCTTGTCCCTCAGGTACTCCTTCACTTGGCGGATGCTGAAGGTCCGGAAGTGGAAGACCGAGGCGGCAAGGACAACGCTTGCGCCGCCCTTCGCGACGGCCTCGTAGAAGTGCTCCAGCTTCCCGGCCCCGCCGGAGGCCACGACGGGCACGGTGACCACGTCGGAGATGGCCCTGGTGAACTCGAGATCGTAGCCGGCCAGGGTCCCGTCGCCGTCCATGCTTGTCGGCAGGATCACCCCCGCTCCGAGGGCCTGGCACTGTTTGGCCCAGGCGATGGCGTCTTTCCCGACAGGGGTGGTGCCCCCCGCGACGACAAGCTCAAAGCCCGAGGGCATGGCCTTGTTGCGCCGCGCATCGATGGCGACGGTGATTTTGTCGGAGCCGTACTTCGTCGCCGCCTCCCGGACAAGCTCCGGGTTCTTCACGGCGGCGCTGTTCATGGAGACCTTGCCGGCCCCGGCCCCGAGAACGAGTTCGATGTCCTCCAGGCTGTTGATCCCGCCCCCCACGGTCAGGGGGATCGTGATCACGGCCGAAACCTGCCGGACCCACTCCAGCCGGGTCTTGCGGTTTTCCACCGTGGCCGCAATGTCCAGCATGGCCAGCTCGTCGGCCCCCTCCTTCTGGTAGAAGGCGGCGTTTTCCACGGGGTCTCCTGCATCGCGGATATCCACGAAGTGGACCCCCTTTACGACGCGGCCGTTTTTCATGTCCAGGCAAGGCATGATCTTGATGACGTTCATTTCCCCCTCCTCGAACGGATTTGTAACGTCCGATGGATAACCGATTTGTGCCCCGCCATTCAACCTGTATTTTTTCTTTTCACCTCGTCACGGCTTTTCGAACAGCTTCAGATACTCCCCGTAGCCCTCTTTGTGAAGATCCTCTTTCGGGATGAATCGAAGGGCCGCCGAGTTCATGCAGAAGCGCTGCCCCGTCGGCGCGGGCCCGTCGGGGAAAACGTGTCCGAGGTGGGAATCCCCATGCCGGCTGCGGACTTCCGTGCGGACCATGAAAAGGCTCTTGTCCGTCCGCTCGACGACATTGCCCGGCTCGAGCGGTTTCGTGAAGCTCGGCCAGCCCGTCCCCGATTCGTACTTGTCCAGAGAACTGAACAGGGGCTCGCCCGAGACGATGTCCACGTAGATTCCCTCGCGCTTGTTGTCGTGATACTCGTTCCTGAAAGGCGGCTCCGTGCTTTCTTTCTGCGTGACCTCATACTGCAGCGGGGTGAGCTTCCGTTTCAGGGCGGCTTCGTCGGGTTTTGACCAGGATTTTGCAGCCGGCTCGGCGGCCTTGGGCTTGTCATCGCCCCAGGTCTTTTTCAGGAACGAGTCGCGGCCCGAACTGGACCGGTAGAACCGGTATCGCTGGGGGCTCTTCCGGTAGAAGTCCTGGTGGTAGTCCTCGGCCTCGTAAAACGTCGTGAGGGGGAGAATTTCCGTTGCGACAGGCCTGGCGAACTTCGCCGATTTGGCCAGGGCGTCGCGTGATTTTTCGGCGAGCCCTTTCTGCTCCTCGTCGTGGTAGAAAACGGCGCTTCGATACTGCGAGCCCCGGTCGACGAACTGCCCGCCTTCATCCGTGGGGTCGATGTGCCGCCAGAAGATGTCGA
Organism: Syntrophaceae bacterium UBA5744; assembly: GCA_002419215.1. Classification (GTDB taxonomy): domain Bacteria; phylum Desulfobacterota; class Syntrophia; order Syntrophales; family UBA2192; genus UBA2192. The sequence goes on along the minus strand of DIFQ01000131.1, from coordinate 5,597 downwards.
GGAGCTGGCCGTAGGTGATCTCTGCCGGGTCGTAATAGATTTGGACGGCCTCCAGGTGGCCCGTCCGGCCGGAACAAACCTCCTCGTAGGTGGGGTTTTCCTTCTTGCCGCCCGTGTATCCCGAGACGACCTTCAGGACGCCGGGCACTTTCTTGAAGTCCGATTCCGTGCACCAGAAACAGCCGCCGGCAAAAGTGGCGACCTTCTGGTTCTGAGATTCTTTTGTCATGGGATTCATCCCTTCGTTGGCTGTGTTTTCCGTGCTCCGGCACCCCGGTGCCACTACCCTTCCCCCTTCTGTTTGTTAATATGAGGTTGGGGAACCTGTTTGTAAAGGGGAGGGTGTGCAGCCGGCGAATAGAAAAAGGCGCCCGGAATGAGGGGCGCCTTTACAAGCATGGTGTGATAAAAATACGGATTGTTGCCGATCACTTTTGCAGTACGCAACGGCCATAGGGGTACTTCCCGCCGACCTCGGCCGTGAGCTCATCCCCCTTGAACCAGAAGGTTCTCCTCCCGTCGCTGAACTTCGATCCCTCGGCAGCAGGAACCCGGGGCAGGATGATGTCCCCTTCGCCCAAGTCGATGACGACCTTTTCGTGGCTCAATTGGTCTCTCGCCTTGATGATTTTTCCGTTTTCACAGAAATAGGTCGTTCCGCTGCACCCTGCCATCATGAACAGGCCTGCCAGAGGCAGGATGCAAACAAGGGCCTTCAAGCCCTGACACCGTTTGATCCCGCACACCCGCATCACCTGTCCCTTCCCCGGAGACTATCTCCGCTTGCCCTTCTTTCCGTTTCGCAGATCCGCTGCCATCTTGCGGATCTCCGTGATGTCCGAGACCATCTTGCTCCAGCCGTACCACAGGGCGTAGTCGGGGTTGGCGTGGAAGGTGCCCTGGAACGTCCGCATCCGGTGCTCCAGGAACATGAGGTAGAGCTTCTGCTCGATCGACGTCGGGGCGTCATGGAACGCCAGAAGATCGGGATAGGGATAGGCGTAATAGTCCGACTTCCGGATGATCCGGTCCTTGTAAAGCCCTGCCACGATCTCGATGGCTTCGGCGAGCAGGCGGTCCGCCTCGCGGATCATCATGTCGCCCTTTTCGAGTTCGCCCCTGGCAAAATTCGGCGAGTGGCATTGCCGGCAGTTGGCAAACATCCGGTCCCGTTCCTTCTGCCAGTCCTCCTGGGTCGTCCGAAAGACGTCCAGGTCCTTGAGAACGCCGAGACGCGCCGTCGGCTTCCCGGACGGGTCCAGGGCCCCCAGGCCCTTTATGATCGTCGCCCGGTCGGCGGCCCACTTCGGGTCCTGCGGCATGGGGAGCCTGACGGCCACGAACCCCCAGGCCGTGCGGACACCGTGGTTGCCGCTCGTCATGTGGCAGCTCTGGCAGGTGGGGGCCGCGGCGCTTTCGGGCAGGACGCCGTTTTGCTTCAGCAGGTAGCGCACCCCGTGCTTGGAGGAGGAGTACATCTCCCACTGGGGGTGGTCGATGCCCATGTGGCAGGTCTGGCACGCCTGGGGCTGCAGGGCCTCCTTCTTGGAGAAAACGTGCCGGGTGTGGCAGGAATCGCAGGAGGCAACCCCGAACTGTCCGCCCTGCTTTCTGAGTTCCTTGATCTCGACGTCCGTTTTGATCCCGATCTTGTGGCATCCGCCGCAGCCCTTCATGCCGTCCATCAGGGCCATGGGCTGCATGTGGAAGGTGGGCATGGCCTTCAAGACGGCCCATGCCTTTGCGTGCTTTCCGTCCTTGAACTGCTTGACCTGGTTGCCGTGGCAGTACGCGCAGCGCTCGGGCGTCGGGATCTCGGCCAGGGCGACCGTCTCGGGGGAGAAGTGCTTGTCCCCGTGGCAGACTGCGCAGTCGACCCCCTTCTGGCTGTGCTTGCTGAGCTTCCAGTCCGACACGATTCCGGGTGTCATGGCCGTGTGACAGACGACGCAGAGTTTCGCCGACGCAACTGCCTTCTTTTCCGTTGGGTAGTTGGCCTTGACCCAGTCATTCCAACCGCCCGTCAGGGCGTAGACCTTCGTGTATCCCCGCTTGGCAAGTTCAACCGCCCCCCGGGCGGCCGTGTACTCCTGGGGTCAGGCTCAGTAGAGGACGTAGGTCGCGTCCTTTTTGGGGTGATTCTTTACGAATTCATCGAAGTTTTCCGGCTGGACGAACACGGCGCCGGGGATCTTCTTGTCGCTTTGCTCGTACTGCCTGATGTAGCGGATGTCCACGATGACGACGTCGGGCTTCCCGAGCAGCTCCTTGACGGTGTCCTTTGTCAGGCGGGGCACCTGCTCGACCGACGACGGAGGTGCGGACCAACCGGCCAGGGCGACAAGAGAAAGGAGTGCCGCAAGCAATGCGGTGAGGATCGGCTTCGCTTTCATGTCCGGAACCTTTCTTCTGCTGTTGTTCAAAACGGGGGTATAAAGATCACAGCGAGCAATTTACACTGTTTGACGGGTTGTTGCCAACGGTTTTCTTTTGGCGACAACCCTTGAAAAGGTCGAGAAGGGGCCTTATCCTATATAGGACAAATCAATCCACCCGCCGCACAAGGAGAAAGAGCATGTCGTACAGAATTGTCGCTGCTTTGCTGTGTGTTGCCGCCCTGTTCCTGTCGACCACGGGGTGTGCCCCGTCGCTTTCCTACAAGGAAGGACCGCTGGCAACGGATTACCGGACGCTTTCGAAGGAGGACCTCGATCGGTACGCCGCCCGGATCGACGAGGAGATCGCGCGAATCGAAAAAGGGGCCGCTCCTCCCGGAGGCGTCCCGCGTGAGGCCTATCTCGCGGACCTCGAGTCCAGGCGCTATGCGGTCAGGACGGAAATTGCCGGGCGCGAGATCCTGCGGCAGGACGAGCGCCGGCGGAGCCTGGAGTTGCAGCGTCCCCTGCCGTGAGCCTGTCCCGGAGAAAAGGAGAGCGGCAACATGCCCTGGCGAATGGTCATCGTGGCCCTGGCGCTCATCCCGGTTGCGCTGGGAGGGTGCGCTGCCCCGCAGCGTCTCTACACAGAGGGTGTCCTTGCGGCGGACTACAAGCTGATGTCCAAGGCCGAACTGATCCGTTATCAGGACCGGCTGGAAGACGAAATGGTGCACGTCGGGTCGGACGAAGCCGCCCCGGGGGGCATGTCCGGCGAGGTCTACCTCGGCGACCTCAGGCAGCGGATGAAGGATGTCCAGCACGAGATCGGCCTGCGGAATATCTGGGAGAGAAAGTCCTACTGGGAGCGACGGGAGATGTGGGGGCCCACGCGGTAGCCGCCTGCACAGCGGATGTTTCTTCCGGGTTATCCGCCCTTGCTGTTAGTGGTCGCCCGTTGTTCGTGAAGCTACGAAGTTAGGAAGCCAGGAAGTTAGGAAAAATTCCACTGCGTTCCTCTCTTCCTATCTTCCGCTCTTCCTCGCTTCCAGTCCTTTCGTCACCTTCCACACCCGCCTGCCGCAAGGGTAGACGCCGATCTGTTCCGCGACGCCTCCGAGATCGCCAAGCAGGAATTCTGCCGCGTGGCAATAGGGGTAGCCGTCTTTCGAAACCGTGTCGATGATGAGGCAGCCGCCGGGATTAACGTGGTTCCGGAAGATTCGGTTTATTCCGGTTTTTAAAAGATCCGGTGGAAAGGCATGAGGCCAGTTCACCATGATCATGGCGTCGAAGCCGCCGTCCAACCCATCCCCGGGAAACGAGTACACGCTAAAGCGGGCTTGGCCCTTGAAATGCGTCAGACGGACGATTTCGGCGCCTTTCAGAACGGCCGGGTCGATGTCGAGGCCGAGGCGTTCATTGAAGGCAAGGTTGAGCAGGATGTCCCCGAGGCCGCACCCGATGTCCGCCACGCGCCCGCGACGATTTCGAGGAAGGGAATTCAGGTGTTCAATGATGCCGACGGCATAATCCTTGGCGGCCAGCGGCATGCGATGCCACGGGTCGAAGGGCAGAAACAGCCTCATGAGGAACCGGAAGGCAACCTCGGCCCGGTTCCCGGCAGCCCGGAGTATCCGTTGCGGGGTGACCTGCATGCCCGAGGCCATGCACGAAAAGTGCCGCCCGTTCAGGCCGTCTACCGCCCGATTTTTTTCAGGAACCCGTCGACCCCTTCCCGGTATTGCCCGGCCGAAAGAAACAGGGCGTCATTGTGCCCGCCCTGGAGCTTGACGAAGGACTTTGGCTCCGGCGCCGCCTCGTAGAGCGCAACTCCCTGGCTGAAGGGCGTGATCTCGTCGTCGGCGCTGTGGATGACCAGCACGGGGCACCGGACGTTGCGGACGTGTTCGATCGTGTTGTACTCGAAGCGCGCCAGCCACCGCACGGGAAGAAAGGGGTAGTGGTGCCCCGCGATGTCGACGAAGCTCGTGAAAGAGGAGTCCAGGATGAGGGCCGCGGGCGTTTTCTCCCGGGCGAGTTTTGCGGCGATGGGGCCTCCGAGCGACTGGCCATAGAGCAGGATCTGCCCGGCGGGGATCTTCCGGGTTTCCGTCAGGTAGCGCCAGGCCCCGGCCACATCGCTGTAGGTTCCTTCTTCGGAGGGTTTCCCTTTGCTCCGGCCGTAGCCCCTGTAATCGTAGACGAACGTGGAGAGCCCCACGCGATGCAGGATCTCGACGAAGGGGAGATTGTAGGAGATGTTCCCGCCATTGCCGTGGCTGAAGAGGACGATCCCCCGGTTGGCCTCGGCCGGCACGTACCAGGCCGCAAGCTGCACGCCGTCGGCGGCATCGAAGGAGACCTCCTCGTAGGCGAGCCCCCTGTCCTGCGGCGTGGCGATGATCTGCCCGTCGGGGAAATAGACGAGCCGCGACTGCAGGAAGAACATCAAGGCGAGAACCCCCGTGATGGAGATGGCAATCGCTCGAAGGGCGGAGGAGACCATGAAAATACCGAAGATCGGAAGTTAAGAAGATCGGA
>DIFQ01000131.1:391-641 GCA_002419215.1 Syntrophaceae bacterium UBA5744 | reverse complement strand
AACTTCCTAACTTCGCGGACTTTAAAGTCCGGAACTCGGCAGAACGAAGGAGGGGAGCCTCGTCGGCTCCCCCCCTCGTTCATGCTCACAGCATGTCCTTGAAAACGGCGCCCGTGCTCCCGGAAGTGACGAGGCTGGCATAGCGGGCGAGGTAGCCTGTCTGGATCTTCGGCTTCGGGGGTTTCCATGCCTTCTTGCGCTTCTTGAGTTCCTCGGCGCTCACCAGGAGGGCGATCTTGCGCTTCGGGAT
>DIFQ01000131.1:0-370 GCA_002419215.1 Syntrophaceae bacterium UBA5744 | reverse complement strand
ATGGGGCCGCCCTCGGCCGCCTCGGGTGAGATGTGCCCGATCGCCGCGCCGCGGGAGCCTCCGCTGAAACGCCCGTCGGTGAGCAGCGCCACCGAGCCCTCCTTGCCCATCCCCGTCAATGCCGCCGTGGGGTTCAGCATCTCCCGCATCCCCGGACCACCCTTGGGTCCCTCATACCGCACGATGCAGACCGAACCGTCGGGAATTGAGTTGGCCAGGATTGCCTCCATCGCCGCCTCTTCGCTCTCGAAACACACTGCGCTGCCCTTGAACTGCCGCATGTTCGGCGCCACCGCCGACTGCTTTACCACCGCGCCGTCGGGGCACAAATTCCCGCGCAGCACCGCAATGCCGCCCTCGGGCCGGTACA
>DIFQ01000062.1:1716-7107 GCA_002419215.1 Syntrophaceae bacterium UBA5744 | reverse complement strand
CTTCATCCCTTAACATACAAGGGTCAGGGTGAGGGTGAATATTCTCTTCTCCAACTAAAAAAGCCATGGGAACCTTCCCATGGCTTTCGAATATCCGGACGGCCATGGGTGATCTTCCTCACCCACAGCCCCTTATGTCAATAAGAGGGCCCCGTGGGCAGGGTCCTGTTGCCCTGCCACCACCAGCCGAACGTGTTGATCGCAAAAAGTTTGTTCATGATTGACACCTGCCTGCCCATTATCACAGGCTTTTTCCCCTGTCAAGTCCTTCCCGCACAGGTTGGCCCCCGCTGCTGCAAACCCGTCGGCGCGCCGCTTTCGGACGTAAGGAGGGTGCTGCCAACGCTGCACCCGCAGGGACAAGACGTCAGAATGGGCTTATTTTATTGAAAATAAAGTGTTTTTCTGATAAAATACCAAAGCTTAATTGGCACATGGCACAAACCTATGCTCCTGTCCATCAACGAGAAGAACCCGCAGACGCGGCTGATCCGCAAAGCCGTCGAAGCACTGCGAAACGGGGGGATCATCATCTATCCCACGGACACGGTCTACGGGATCGGCTGCGATTTGTACAACAAACGGGCGATCGAGAAGATCCACGAGCTCAAGCGCCGCAGCCAGAAGCAGCCCTTCAGCTTCATCTGTGCCGACCTGAGAGACATCAGCCAGTATGCCCTTGTCACCAATTACGCCTACAAGACCATGAAGCGGTTGTTACCGGGGCCCTACACGTTCATCCTCCCCGCGTCGCGTCTCGTCCCCAAGATCCTGATGACGAAACGGCAGACCACGGGAATCCGGGTCCCCGCAAATGAGATATGTCTGTCGCTCGTGCGCGAGCTGGGACACCCCATCATCAGCACCAGCGCATCGACGGACAAGGACGAGATCCTGAGCGACCCGGAGGAAATCCGGGACCGCTACGGGCATGCCGTGGAACTCATTCTCGACGGGGGCATCCTCACATCGGAGATGTCCAGCGTCATCAGCCTCGTGGACGACGTTCCCGAGGTGATACGCGCCGGCAAGGGCGACGTGAGCGAGTTTACGTGATGCCCGTTTAACCGGGTGGGGGGACAGCGAGGAATCACAGACATGAAGAAGATCATGCTCATCAACGCCGTGGACCAGGAGCTGAGCCGGATGGCCGTCCTGGAGAGCGGCAAGCTCGTGGAGTACAACATCCAGATGTCGGCCCGGGAGCCGATCACGGGCAACATCTACAAGGGGACCGTCCTCAAGGTCGAGCGAGGCCTCCAGGCGGCCTTCGTGGACTATGGCGCCAAGAAGCACGGGTTTCTGCCCCTGCACGACGTGAGCCCCGAGTACTTCCGCGCCAACGAGGAGTCCGAGGAGGAAGGCCATCGGCACCGGGGCAGGCCTCACCTGAGAAACGGCCAGGAGATCATCGTGCAGGTCGCCCGGGACGAAAAGGACCACAAGGGCGCCATGCTGACGACCTTCATCTCGCTTCCCGGCCGATACGTCGTCCTGATGCCGAACCGCCAGAGCACGGGGATTTCCCGCAAGATCGACGACGACGAGTCGCGCAAGAGCCTGATGGAGCTCATGGAACAGATCTCGGCCGAGGAGCGGGTCGGGTTCATCGTCCGCACCGCCGGGATGAACCGGACCAAGCAGGAGCTCTCCCGCGATTATTACGTCTTACTGAAGCTGTGGCGCGAGATCGAGAGCAAGGCCCAGAGCGTCCGCGCGCCGGCCCTGATCCACCAGGAGGGCGATTTCGGGGTGCGCTCGCTGAGGGACTACTTCACGACGGAGATCCAGGACATCTTCGTGGACGACATGGAGACGTTCCGGAAGATGCGCACCTACATCAACACGGTCTCCCCCCGCAACGTGAAGATCATCAAGCTCTACCAGGACAAGACGCCGCTGTTCGACCGCTACCACCTGGAGCCCCAGATCGACGCCATCTACAAGGAACGGGCGGAACTCAAGAGCGGCGGCTACCTCATCATCAACCCCACGGAGGCGATGATCACGATCGACGTCAACTCGGGCAGGGCCTCGGACCGCCGCGACGTGGAGGAGACGGCCTTCCGGGCAAACCTCGAGGCGGCCGAGGAGATCGCCCGACAGCTTCGTCTTCGCGACCTCGGGGGGCTCATCGTCATCGACTTCATCGACATGAAGGACCGCAAGCACATCGCCGAGATCGAGAAGACCTTCAAGAAGGCGCTCAGCCTCGACCGCGCCCGGACCCAGATCTCGCGCATTTCCAAGTTCGGGATGATGGAGCTGTCTCGCCAGCGCAAGAAATCCAACATCCAGGAAATCAGCCACGTGACCTGCCCGCACTGCAAGGGCGCCGGCATGCGGCCCTCGCTCGAGTACGCGGCGCTCAGCACCTTCCGCAAGATCCGCCTCAACGTCCTGAAGGGGACCTATGCGTCCGTCCGGATCACGCTGCCCCACGAGATCGCCAACTACCTTCTCAACCAGAAGCGCAGCGACATCGTCGAGCTGGAGAGCCTCCACAGCGTGTCGATCCTCATCTCCGGCAACCCCGACATGCTCTGGGAGGAGGCGAAATTCGAGTTCGTCGAGCGGGAGACGATCCCCGTGCCGGCCGGTGAAGCGGAGGAAGGAAAGGCCGACGAGGCCAGGGCGGAAGGCGCACCCGGGGAGGCAGGCCGCGGGACGCGGAAAAAAAGGTCGCGACGCGGGCGCCGCAGGCCCGGCGACAGGGGCCACGAACCCGCCCAGGAGGCGGGCCAGGCGCCTTCGGAACCTCAGGACACAGCCGGGCCGACACAGGAAGAGCCTCCGGGACAGGAGACGACCGACGAGAAGAAGCCCGGCGGCGGGATTATCACCCGGATTTACGATATCTTTAAATTCTAGGGTATCGGGTCTCGGGTATAGGGTCTAGGGTGAAGAAAAAAAGAAACCCCCTGCAGCTTTGCTGCCAGGGGGTTTTCTTTCCATCTCCGAGTTTCCCGATACCCGATACCCTATCCCCGATACCCTGCTTTATTTCCCCTTCCCCAGCTCCTTCGAGCGCAGTGCTGCCGCCTCGACGGCATGGATGAGAGCCGACCTCAGACCGCCTCTCTCGAGGGCATGAATGCCGGCAATCGTCGTTCCTCCCGGCGAGGTGACCATGTCGCGCAGTTCCCCGGGGTGCTTCATGCTGTCGAGGTAGAGTCTTGCCGCCCCCAGGAGCGTCTGGGCCGCCAGCTTGAGGGCCACGTCCCGGGGCAGGCCCATAAGGACCCCTCCGTCGGAGAGCGCATCGATGATGATGAACCCGTAAGCAGGACCGCTTCCGGAGAGCCCCGTCACGGCATCCATGAGGTCTTCCTTGACGACGACCGTCAAGCCCAGGGCATCGAAGATTGCCCGGGCCGCGGCAAGGTCGAACCCCGAGGCGTTTTCGCCTGTCGCCAGCGCCGCCGCCCCCTCCCCCACGAGGGCCGGCGTGTTGGGCATGACCCGGACAATGGGCACGCCCTTCTTGAGGCGCTCGGCGATGAACCGGATGGGGATTCCGGCGGCAATGGAGATGACGAGCTTCTTGCGGTCGATGACGGGGTTCAGTTCCTTGAGCACATCGTCCATTCCCTGGGGTTTGACGGCCAGGACGATGATATCGGCCTCCCGGGCGGCCTTGCGGTTGTCCTCCGTGACGGCCACGGCGTACTTGCCCTTCAGATAGGCCAGCCGGTCGGGGACGATGTCGGTGACGGTGACGCTGCCCGGCTGGGCCAGGCCGGCCTTGAGGATGCCGCTCATGATGACCTCGCCCATCTTCCCCCCGCCGATGACGACAATCTTCTTTCCCTTCATGATTTTAGCTCCCTCCTATTTTTTCCGTCCAGCCGGGCAAATGGCCTCCCGTCTGGCATGAATCTTGTTATCAACTCCTCATGGCACCGTGTTGCGCGCCCCTTTCGAGCGCGCAACCGGAATGGCCACCGCGGAGGCCACCTCCGGGAAATCCCGCACCGGAAGCGGGTTTCCGCCAGAATATAAGCCTTGACATTTACGAACTCAACTTTTATTTTCGAACCGTTGCTTTTTCCGAAGGGTATGCAATGTTTCTTGTGGCCAATTTGATAGAGGCTTTTGCCAAGATCCTTGACGTAGTCCTGAGCCTCTATACCTGGGTGATCATCATTCGGGCCCTTCTCTCCTGGGTGAACCCCGACCCCTACAACCCCATTGTCCAGTTCCTGTACCGGGCAACGGAACCTGTCCTGAGGCCGGTCCGGCGGTGGCTTCCCTTTGGAAACTTCGGCATCGATCTGTCGCCGATCATCGTGATCCTGGCGATCATGTTCCTGCAATATTTCCTGGTCCCGAGCCTGTACCAGCTTGCGTCCACGCTCCGGTCCTGATGGATGGCGTTTGTGAAGATATCCCCGAAAGACGTCAGACAACGGCAGTTCAAGAAAGGCTTCACGGGATTCGATCCCGATGAGGTCGGCTCGTATCTGAAGGCCGTGGCAGCCGAGATGGAGCGCCAGATCGAGCAGAATGCCCGTCTGTCCGACCTCATCGCCGATCTGGAGAAGAAGCTCACCGTCCTGAAGGTCAAGAAGATCTTCGGCGGCAAGGAAAAGGGCGACGACCTGCCCCCCGAGACCAAGAAGGACATCGAGCAGATCCTCGCCGACGCAAAAGCCAAGGCCGATGAGATGATCGGCACGGCCAAGGCCGAGTCGGAGGCGCTGCGGGCCAAGATCAAGGAGGAGACCGCCAAGGAGTTCGAAAAGCAGTACGGGCAGATGCTCGAGGAGGCTCGGGCCCACCAGCTCAAGACCCAGCTGCTGCAGCTCCAGGCCGAGGAGAACTACAACAACACGGTGGCCCAGGCGAAAGCCAAGGCCGAGGAGATCGTCCGGGAAGCCTCGACGAAACGGGAGGAGCTGGCGGCCAGGATCCGCGATGAATATCGCTCCGAGGCCGAAAAGATCATGGCCGACACGAAGGCCAGGGCCGAGGAAATCCTCGAAAAAGCGCGGACCGAGGCCGGCGCCATCGGGCCCGCGGCAAGCGTCGAGGGCGCCGAGGAGCGCGCAAACGAGATCGTGGCCCACGCCAAGGCCCGCGCCGAGGAGATCGTGAACGCGGCCCGGCAGGAAGCCGAAAGCCTTGCCGAACAGGAACTGGCGAGTGCCAGGAAGGAAATCGAGCGCAGCCGGGCCGAAGCGGAAGCGATCGTGAAAAAAGCCAGGGAGGAGGTTGCCGGCCTCCGGGGGAAGCAGCAGGAGGAGCTGGCAAAGGAAGTCGAACAGAAGGCAAAGGAGCTTTTCGCCAAGGCGCAGGCCCAGGCCGAGCAGATCGTCAAGGATGCCGAGGCGAAAGCAAAGGCAATCGAGCCGAAGACAAAGGACCTTCTCGCCAGGGCGCAGGCCCAGG
>DIFQ01000062.1:0-1562 GCA_002419215.1 Syntrophaceae bacterium UBA5744 | reverse complement strand
CGAGCAGATCGTCAAGGATGCCGAGTCGCACGCGGCGGATTTGAAGGCCAGGCAGGAAAAGGTCCTGGTCAAGGACCTCGAGAACAGACGCCAGGGGGTCATCAATCAGGCACAGTCCGAGGCGGAGTCCATCCTCAAGAAGGCGCGGGAAGAAGCCGCCGAGTTGAAAACGAAGCTGCAGAGGGAAGTGGCCAGAGAGGCCGATCCGCGGGCGAAGGACCTCATTGCCGACGCGCGGGAACGGGCCGAGCAGATCGTCAAGGACGCCGAGGCGCAGGCAGCGCAGCTCACGGCCCGCCAGCAGGAAATCCTGGAGAAGACGTTCGAGGAAAAGCGCCAGGAGCTCTTCGCCGAGGCCCGCACCGAGGCCGAAAGGGCCACCGTGGAGGCCAAGAAGGAAGCCGAGGCGATCCGGGCGAACATGAAGAAGAACGCCGAGATCGCGGCGGAAAAAGAGTACAAAGCGATCCTGGACAAAGCCAGGGCCGAAGCGGACGCCCTTCTCAAGAATGCCGAGAAGGAAGCCGCGGCAACCCGTGACGGGAAGAAAGACAAGATCCTGCAGGATGCCGAAAAGAAAGCAAACGAGAGCCTTGCCGAGGCGAAGAACAAAGCCGATGACATCATCAACAACGCCATGATCGAGGCGGAAAACCATCGGGTAAAACTGAAGGAAGAACTCGGCAGGGAAGCCGAAAGGAAAACAAAGGAAATGCTCACCCAAGCGCAGGCGCAGACCGAGCAGATCCTGTCTTCAGCCAAGGCGGAGGCGGATAAGCAGTCCAGGAAGTGGAAGGACGAGGCCATCAAGGACGCCGAGAAGCAGGGCAAGGACCTGATCGCCGAGGCGAAGGCCCAGGCCGAGAAGATCCTGAAGGAAGCGGGCGCCCAGGCGGCTTCCCAGAAGGGAAAGCTCGAGGAGGAAGGCAGGAAGACCCTCGATACGCTTCTGGCCGACGCGAAGAGCCGGGCCGACAAGATCGTGAAAGAGGCCGAGAGCCAGGCGGCGGCCCTGAAGGCCAAACTCGCCGAGGAAAACCGCAAGGAGCAGGAGCGAATCCTCGCCGAGGCGAAGACCAAGGCCGACGCCTACCTGAAGAAGGCCCAGGCGGAGACCGACGAAGCCAAGGCGAAAAAGACCGCCGAGGGTCAGGTCGCGGGACAGAACCTCCAGGCCCTGCGAAACGAGGTGGAGGTCCTCACCGAGGAGATCGAAAAGCTCAAGAACCTCAAGGCCTGGCACGAGAAGGACTTCTTCTCGTTCCTCACCTTCAACCTCGAACTGCTCGAGACCTGGAAGAAGGGCCTCGACATCCCCATCCCCTTGAATACCGGCCGCTCCGAGGCGGACAACCTCCGCGGCGAGATCAAGAAGCTCTCCAACATCAAGAACCAGCTCGAGAAGTACTTCGAGTCCTTCATGGACTTCAACGAGAAGCTGCTGGAGGCAATGAAGAAGGGATCTGCCGACTGGGACGGAGTGCAATAGAAAAGCAGTGATTGAGTGACAAAGTGTTTGAGTGATGAAGTGAAGAATTGGGTAGTGTAAAGAATCTTGTGTA